>JBDHGR010000160.1:0-8706 GCA_039589815.1 Gemmatimonadota bacterium
ATTCTCGTAGTCTCACCGCCCTCGGGGAGTCGGATGCCAGGAAGTGCAGGAGCCTCGGAAGTGGGTAGGTGTCCAGGATCTTTCGCCACTCCCAGTCGTCATGGCCGTTGTCCGGGTGGCGGTGCTCGAGTTTTTCCAGGACTTTCTCACGGGCTCGCCTGATCAGCGAGAGGTTTTCCTCGAGGAGAGCCACCAACCCCCTGTGGAATTCGGGGGAATCTGGATCGAGGTATGGACGGAAGTCTGAAATGCTGTTCGCCCGGGTGAGGCCGTCAACACCATCATCGCCCTTCCCGGCGGAGAGACCATTCCCGCCCGGTCCACCACCGCCGTTGGAGCCCCCGTTACCACCGCCATCACCTTTCCCGATCCCCTTCCCTACGTCAACCGATGCCCGCCGGTTCATGGTCGTTCCCAAACCCATCCCCGCATTCTCCCGCTCCAGCGCAAAGAGCCGGACGATTTCGTCCGCCAGCTTTCCTTCGCTCTTCAATGCGTAGCGGGTCGGCTTTTCATCCCCCACGCACTCCACGACTCCGGCATCGGCAAGGCGGTTTAAGGCCTTCCGCACCCCCGACGGAGTCATCCCGGCTCGGGCCGCTATCTCGGAAGAAGGAACTGGCCCATCGGTTTCAGTGGAGAGAAAGCGGAGAAGTCGAACCTGCCCCTTGGTGCCGAACACCTCGTTAAGGGCGAGGAAGGTGTGGCTCTGGTCTGATGCGATGGGCCGCATGGCAAGACTCCATCGAGAGGCCGGAGGTCTCCCAGGTCATTGGCTCTGGAACAGATGTTTAGGTCTTTACAGTAAACACCCGATAGGCGAAACACAAGAAATTATTTGTATATTCAGACCATGCCAAGGAGGAAGAAGTCACGTGACATCATCGTTTCCTGCTCCGGCGGCAAGCACCGCGTTCGCCTGGCAAGGGGATTGCGGTTCTGGTCAGGGGCCAAATGTCCCGTCTGCAAAGCCCCTGTCGATCCGAAACGAACCGGACGCCTGCTCCGTTGGCTCAAGAACCTCCGGCGGCCGGCATCCCGAGATTTGTTGGACCGGGCGGCCTGGTGGGGGACGCTGGCATTCATAGCCCTGGCGTTGATCTCCTGGATCCTGATCCGGGGCCTGGGAGACCGGTGGTGGCCGGCCACCGTCTTTTTATACGGGCCCCGGTGGGTCCTGCTCCTCCCCCTCTTGTTGCTCCTGCCCCTCGTGGCACTGAGGGACAGGGCCATCCTGATCCTTCTGGTGTTGGCAGGGGCCTTGATGTTAGGCCCGGTTGTGGGATTCAAGACGGGCTGGAGGTCTCTCCTGGCCGGAGATGGTCCGGTATCCGACCTCCACGTCGTCAGCCTCAACGCGTTCGGTGGGCGAACCCTTCTTCGGAGCCCTGGCAACCTCCTGGCAGAATGGGATGCAGATGTGGTGGCCTTTCAGGAGTGCGGGCCTGAATTCGCAGGAGCTCTAGGCCAAATCCCGGGGTGGCATGTCGATGCCCGGAAAGGCCTCTGCCTGGCAACCAGGTTCGAGATCGTCGGAGTAAGGGAGATGGACCGGGAGGCGCTGGAATTCGCCGGAGGGGCTGGCCTGGTGGCGACCTATGAGCTGGATCTGGGCGGGTCTGCCATTCTTTTCACCAACCTTTATCTGGAGACCCCCCGTGACGGTTTCGAGCTCATCCTATCGGGCCGCCTGAGACAAGGCATCGGGAAAGTCCGGGAGAACTCCCTTTTACGAAGGATCGAACTCCGCCAAGCCAGGTTTTGGACGGATCGGTTCGAGGGACCGCATATCGTCGTCGGAGATTTCAACACCCCTGCCGAGAGTCGTTCCTACCGGGAGGCGTGGGGTGAGTGGCAGAACAGCTTTTCCATCGCTGGGTCGGGTTTTGGAGGGACTCGCCTGATTGGCGGGATTCACCTGAATCGCTGGATTCGGGTCCGCATCGACCACATCCTGGCCAACGAGGATTGGAGGGTCCTGGATGCGTGGGTGGAAGAGGACGTGGGCTCGGACCATCTCCCCGTGGGCGCCCGGCTACGGCTCCGTTGAGGTGACCGCCCGGCTACGGCTTCGTTGAGGTGACCGCCCGGTTGCGGCTTCGATGAGCTGGGCGCCCGGCTACGGCTTCGCTGAACCTGAAACCAGTACCCCGCCGGCCTGCTCCGAAGCCCGGGCCCGCAGCGCGTCGTAGACGCCCGTATCCAGGCTCTGGGATATCCGCACCCTCTCACCCTCATCGAAGAGTTGCTCGAACTTGGATTGGGCCTTTTCCACCGGTCCGTTGACCTGGGACTTCCACTCTTCGTCGGGCCCGGTGAATGAAGCCCGGTCGGCTGGGGTCAACACTCCCGGTTCGAAGTCGAGATCCAGAATCGTGCAGAGCGCCCTCATGGTGGGCTCTACCTCCGAAACCAGATCCTCGTAGAAGACCACCGCATGGCCCGGCCCCTCCAGAGCCACCGCCGTGGCACGTATCGATCGGTTCCACTGACGGATTCCGTAGGTTGGATCCGCCTGCCGGGGAAACCGGTCCGGATATCGTTTGGCGCGATCCACGATGGAGGCCACCACATCCTCTCCCCCCCGCACCATATGGATGCAGATGGCCCACGGGACCGCGCGTTGGATTCGCCTGCAGTGGAGAACATGCCTGGGAGTTTTTTCCACCCAGGCATCCTTCCCGTGGGCCGCCGCCAGCCCATCCAGGAAGCCTGCCACATCCGACAAAGAGCGGGAAAGGGAAAGGCGGCGGGGAGGAAGCCAGGGCAGGGCGCCTTGGGCCTCCTTCTGGACCGAAAGAAGCCTGGCCAGAGCCTTCCGTTCTTTTCCCAAGGAGATCCCCAAGCGGGCCCAGGGAAGGACCCTGCCCCGCATCCCGAAGGCTCTCAGGAAAACACCGGTCTCAGGGAATGTGTGGACCCTGGAGTGGCTCGCCAGGAGGCTCTGGAGGAGGGTGGTGCCGGAACGGGAACACCCCATCACCAGAATCCGCCGGAAATCTGCCGCGCTCATACTCGGAAGCTTCGCTTTTCCCGCGCGACCGCAAGTGGAGGCCCTAACCCAACAACTCCTCGAGCTCTTTGTCCTTCTCCGCCCACCAGCTTTTCTGCCAGGCTGTGAAGCTGCGACGGAACGTTTTGTCCTTCCCGAAGTCCCCCACCAGCTCCTCTTCGACAGGAATGGACCTCACCCTGACGCGGATCTCTCTGCACTCACCGCACAGGAAACCCCACATGGTGGGGGTCCCCTGGGGATAGGCGATGGTAACATCGAGGACGGAACGGACTTCCTCTCTCATGCTGGAGAGGAGGAAGGTCATTCCGCCCGGTTTCGGCTTCAGGAGGTGGGTGTAGGGAGAGCGCTGCTTCTCATGCTTCCCGGGGGTAAAGCGCGTTCCTTCCACGAAGTTCATGACCGATACCGGGAGAATCTTGAACTTCTCCGCAGCTTTCTGGATGGCCTCCAGGTCTTTGTTGGCCAATGCGGACCGGGACAGAAAAGGGTAATCCAGCGACCACCACGCCAATCCCAGGAAGGGGACCCAGAACAACTCCTTTTTCAGGAAGAACTTCAGGAAGGGGATCTTCCGATTGAACACCCGCTGGAGGACGAGGATGTCCACCCAGGACCGGTGGTTCGCTACCACCAGGTACCATTGATCCCGGTCGAGGCCCTCCGCCCCATGGATATCCCACCGAACCGGGTTCGTGAGGGAGAGGTTCCAGTTGTTGAAGGCTATCCAGGCGGTTCCAAAGCTGTTCTGGATTCCGCTCCAGAACCTCCGCCAGCCAACCGCCGGGACGGCCAGCTTCAGCAGGTGGCAAAGCAGGAGCGGGAGGATCCAGAAGATGGTATTGAGGGTGAAAAGCACCAGTGAGACTGCCCCACGGACCGGGCCGGGAAGGAAAGTCAGCATGACGACGGCCTCACGGTTTTTTCCGGCCTAAAAGTCGGCTTCGAGCTCGATGTTGACCCAGTGCTGGCACTCATCCAGGTCGCTACATGTCCGACAGGAGCGGCGCAGCGTGTCGTAGCTCAAGAGCTCGACCTCGGGAGACATGAAATCGTCTTTGATAGGTTCGTCCCCGAAGAGGTCGGTGCTCAGGTATTTCTTGTTGTCATCCGAGAATACAGTGGCCACCACTGCATCGGGACCCAGCTCATCTTGAACCTGAAGGGCGCCCAGGAAGTTGGCCCCCGACGAGATACCGACGCCCAGGCCCAGTTGGGCAGCCAGGGCCCGGGCCATGAGGATGGCATCTCCATCCGGGACCTGAATCACTGAATCCAGAACGTTCAGATCCAGGATTTCCGGGATGAACTCGTCGGAAATCCCCTGAATCCGATGCCCCCCGACCTTGCATCCGGTGCTCAACGTCGGGGATTCCTTCGGTTCGAGAGGGTGGACCTTGATGGAAGGGTCCTTCGAGCGAAGGAACTGGCCAACGCCCATGACTGTTCCCCCGGTGCCGACCCCGGCAACGAAGGCGTCGGGTTTTAGCTCCCTGGCCTTGAGTTGATACCAGATTTCGGGGCCCGTGGATTGCTCATGGGCCTCGCAGTTGGCCAGGTTCGAGAATTGGTGCGGAAGGAAGACATCACCTTCCCGTTCGGCCATTTCGTCGGCCTTGGCGATGCTCCCCAGAAAACCACCCTCCTCATGGGTGATGGGCACGATGGAGGCCCCGAAGCTACGAATAAGGCTTTTCCGCTCTTCGCTCATCCAATCCGGCATGAAGATGGTCACGGTGTGCCCCAGGGCCCGGCCGATGGCTGAGAAGGCGATTCCGGTGTTTCCGCTGGTGGCCTCCGCAATCCCGAATCCTGGCTGGATGGTCCCGGCTTTGTAGGCCGTTCGCAGGACGTGGAGAGCCATTCGGTCCTTGATGCTGCCCGTGAGGTTCATCTGTTCGGACTTGGCGAAGATGGTCCGAGGGTGCCCACGGAAGTTGCAACGGATGGCCAACAGGGGGGTCCCGCCGATGGAACGGGCCAGGCCTTTGAAGACCATCTCGGTGTTGAGTTCGGTATAGGTCGTCACGGTCGATTCGGGGCAAAGGAAATCACATGTTCATGGGACGAAACATGGCATCCCGCCTTGGTCCAGGCAACGCGGTTCGGCTCGAACCTCTTGCCTTTCCGGGCATTCGGTCGCATCTTACTTTCGGTTTTTCTTCGGGTATTTGATATGCTTCGTAATGGGGTCCATTCGCGGCGAGAACCTCCATGTCCTCTCCTTACGTCGAGCTCCACGCCCACTCGGGCTTCTCTTTTCTGGATGGCGCCTCCCATCCGGAGGAGCTGGTGGTGCGCGCCAAAGAGCTGGACTACCCGGCTCTGGCTCTGACGGATCACAACGGGCTCTACGGCTCCATGGAATTTGCCCGGGCTGCCAAGGAGGAGGGGATCCAGCCCATCACGGGGGCCGAGGTGAGCATCGATCCGGAGACGGTTCCAGGGTTGGAGGGGGCCTACGACAGCCGGCACCGCGGGAGGGACGGCCGCCTTAACCGAACCGTGTCGCATAACGGGAAAGGGGTGGCCGCTATCGGACCCGACTCCCTCCCAGACACTTACGAGCCCGTCGCCCCCGATATCGGCTTCCACCTTACCCTCCTGGCCGAAACCCCGCGGGGCTACGCCAATCTTTGTCGCCTTCTCACCCAGGCCCACATGGAGGTAGAGGACCGGCGAAATCCCCTTGTCCCCTTCCCTGCTCTTCTGGATCCGGAGCGAACCCGGGGACTCATCCTTCTTACCGGCTGCCGCCGGAGCCCGCTGTGGACGGCTCTTCAGGACAGCACGGCTACAGGAGAGGCCCTGCTGCGTCGGATGCTGGACGCCTTCGGTCCCTGGAACGTCTTCATGGAGCTCCAGGAGAACAGCGTGAAGGGAGACCGGGAACGGAACCGGCGCCTGGCCCGGTTGGCCGACCGCTTCGCCGTTCCTGTGGTGGCCACGGGGAACGTCCACTACCACCGCCCGGAGCGATACCGTCTCCAGGATGTCCTGACGTCCATCCGGAACCGGACTACCCTGGACAACGCCCACCCCGTCCGACGCTCCAACGCCCTCTACTACCTGGCCTCGGCTGAGGAGATGGCCTACCGCTTCCGGGATCGCACTGATGCCATTTCCAACACTCTCCGTATCGCCCAACGCTGTGCCGCTTTTGATCTTACCAAAGATCTGGGCTACGAATTCCCCGACTTCGAGGGGGCCGGGAACGGGAAGACCGCCACCCAGATTCTGGCCGAGACCTGCCGGGCCCTCATGGAGGAGCGGTATCCCGTGGGACCAGGCGTGGGCGCTGCTGGCGGCTCCTCCGGAGCAGGGACCTCTAGCGACGGGCCGGCCTCCACCGCCGATGGGAGAGATGGCGGCCGGCGTCGACCCTCCGCCGAGCGCCGCCGGGCCGCCCGGAAGCGTGAGGAAGCAGAAAGGCGTTTGGAAGAAGAGCTCCGGCTGGTGGAGCACCACAACCTCTCGGGTTTCTTCCTGGTCTACCGGGACATCATGAACCTGGCCCGGGAGGTTGCTTTCCGGGTTCGGGGAGACGCCCCCCGGGCGCTTTCAGGGCTTCCTCCGGGGCGAGGCCGGGGCTCCTCCGTCTCGTCCATCATCTGCTACCTCATCGGCCTCTCCCACATCGACCCGGTGGAGACCAACCTCTTCCTGGGCCGCTTCCTGAACGAGGCTCTGAACACCGTCCCGGACATCGACCTGGATTTCCCCCGCAATATCCGGGAAGAGCTCATCCTGACCGTCTACGAAAAGTACGGGAACGAGCACGCCGGCCTGGTCTGTACCTTCCCCACCTACCGTCTCCGCTCTGCCGTGAGGGAGATCGGCAAGTCTCTGGAGCTTCCTCTGGGCGACCTGGAGAAGCTCACCAAGCTGGCGGAGCACCGGTCCGCCGGAGGCCTCAGGGAAGAGCTGGAGACCCTGCCGGAGTTCAAGGAGAAGGCGAAAGCTCCCCTCTGGCAGGCCCTGGGAGAGCTGGCGGAGGAGATTGCCGGCCTCCCCCGGCATGTTTCCCAGCACGTGGGGGGCATGATCATCTCCTCCCGGCCCCTGGTGGAGATCGTCCCTCTGGAGCCGGCGGCCTGGGAGGGGCGGGTGCTGTGCCAGTGGGACAAGGACTCCTGCGAGGATGCAGGCTTCATCAAGATCGACTTCCTGGCCCTGGGCATGCTCTCCCTGGTGGAGGAGGCCGTGGACCTGATTGCCGAGCGGGGAACGGCGGGAACCGGCGGAGAGCCGGTGGTGGGGGGCGCCCCTGACCTCTCCCGCATCAACTTCCACGACGAGGAGCTCTACGACCTCATCTGCTCCGGTGACACGGTGGGGATCTTCCAGATCGAGAGCCGGGCCCAGATGCAGATGATTCGCCGGGTTCGGCCCCGGAACCTGGCAGACCTGGCCGTGGAGGTGGCCCTGGTGCGCCCCGGACCCATCGTGGGAGGGGCCGTGAACCCCTACGTCACCCGCCGGGAAAACCAACGGAAGGACCCCAACTACCGGATTCCCTACGAGCACCCCCTCCTGGAGGAGGCCCTGGGGGAGACGCTGGGGGTCATCATCTACCAGGACCAGGTTCTGAAGGTTTGCAAGGCCCTGGCAGGCTTCAGTGACGGCCAGGCCGAGGGTCTGAGGCGGGCCATGAGCCGAAAGCGCTCGAAGGAGGCCATGAACGCCTACAAGGAGGCCTTCATGGAAGGGGCTATGGCCAGGGGTGTTCCGGAAGAAGTGGCCGAAAAGGTCTTTCACCAGGTGGTGGGATTCAGCGAGTTCGGCTTCCCAAAGTCCCACGCCGCCGCTTTCGGGCTCCTGGCCTATCAGTCGGCCTGGCTCCGGCACTATTACCCCACCGAGTACTACGTAGGGCTCTTCAACAACCAGCCCATGGGCTTCTACTCCCTGGACGCCCTGGGCCGGGACGCCCGGCGCCACGGCATCGAAACCCTCCTGCCTCATGTGAACAGGAGCAGCGTCCGCGCCACCGCTGAAGGAAAGGATCTCAGGATCGGCCTGGGATTCGTGAGAGGATGGGGAGAGGAGATCGCCGAGCAGGTGGTGGCGGAGCGGGAGAAGAACGGCCCGTTTCGATCGTTGCCGGATTTTCTGCGCCGGACCCCGGCGGCCCTGAAACGCCCCGCCATCGAGAACCTCATCTGGGTGGGAGGCTTCGACGACCTCGGCCTCACCCGTCGGGAGCTCCTCTGGCAGGCCGGCCTCTGGCTGGGCCCCGAGACGGATCCGGAACGGACCGGGGGCCGGGACGACCACGCTCAGGTGGAGATGGAGCTGGCCGACCCCTACGCCGACATCCCCTTCGCAGGAATGGAGGCGGAAGAGCAGATGGTGGCCGAGTACCGGATGCTCCGGTTCTCCGCCTCCCTCCATCCCCTGGCCCTCATCCGGGATCAGCTGCCGCCCAGCACCATCTCTTCGGGCCAGCTCAAAGACCTCCCCACCGGGTCGACAGTCCAGCTCGCCGGTATCGTCGTGGCCCGCCAAAGACCTCAAACTGCCAAGGGTTATGTCTTTGTCTTATTTGAAGATGAGGACGGTCCTATAAACGTGATTGTGAAGCCGGATATCTACAAGCGAGACCGCACCACCATCCGTATGGAGCCCTTCGTGGCCGTAAAGGGAAGGCTCCAAAAGGACGGTGAGACCATCAATGTCATCGCGTTCGAGGT
>JBDHGR010000161.1:0-8976 GCA_039589815.1 Gemmatimonadota bacterium
TGTCGATGTTCAGAGGTTTATGGGTTGAATCCATCATATCATCCTTCCGGTAAGCCGAGTGGTCAGAACTCGTCGGTATGGCACTGCCTGGAAGGTAACTCCTACGGGAACAACGGCCTTGGAGTCATCGAATGGAAGAACCCGGATCCCCTGCTGGAATGCCAGGGGACCGGGGGGGGCCGCCTCCATGCTTCGCAGGGAGGGGAGCGATGGTGGCCGCTATTCGGCCCTGAGGGATTCCAACGGATCCACCCGAACTGCTTTCCACGCAGGCAGAAGGGATGCGCTGACAGCCACGACGAACAGAATTAGGCTCGATCCGCCCAGGGTGAGTGGGTCCGCGATGGAAACCTCATAGAGGAGGCTGCTGAGGGTCACGGACACGATCCCGCCGCCGATAACTCCAAGGCCCGCCCCAACGCCCACCATCGCCAATCCGTGCTTTAAGACCAGGCCCACGATGTTCCCGTTTCTGGCCCCGACCGCCATCCGGATTCCGATTTCATGTCGCCGCCGGGTCACCAGGAAGGCCAAAACCCCGTAAAGGCCGAAAGCCGCCAACAGCAATCCCGCCAAGGCGAAGGCGCCCACGAGGGTGGTCCTGAATCGAGGCTGGGCGAGTGTGCCTGCCACTCGGGCCTGCATGGTCTGGAGGCCGGTAAGGGCGATGTCGGCATCCTGTTCTCTCAATACCTCCCGCAAGACACCGGCGACGGATAACGGGTCAACGCCTGACGTCCGGACCATGAGCCGGAGGGAACCCTGGGGGAATTGCCCGGATGAGACGTAGAAGGTGGGACGACCTGCCGCGCCGAGACCCGACTCTGCCACACTCCCCGAGACCCCAACGACTTCAAAAGGTTGGTCCCAGAGGGTCACGGCCTGGCCCAGGGGACTCTCGCCAGGAAACAGGATTCCAGCCAGAGCTTCCGACAGGATCATGACCGGAGGCGTTTCCGGCGTATCGTCCCGAGTGAAGGTCCGCCCCGCCGTCATGGGTACGCCCAGCGTCTCGAAGTAGCCCACAGACGCAAACTTCCTGGAAGCGGGGGTGCCCTCTTCTCCTTCCTCCAACGGACGGTCGGATCGAGAGAGCCCGTTCCAGGGGCCGCCGCCAGGGGTCACAGGCAGCCAATCAGCCGCTGCAGCGTTCTCCACGCCAGGAATGGCCCTGATGCGGTCCAGGACCCCTTCCCAGGCCAGCCCCACTTCCGGCCGGTCGGCGTACTTGAAGTCCGGGAGCTGAACCCCAGCGGTGAGGAGGCTCTCGACTCGGAAACCTGGATCCACGGCCTGAAGGCTCTGAAAGCTTCGAAAAAGGAGCCCCGAAGCGATGAGGAGGGTCATGGAAAGGGCCACCTGGCCAATCACCAGCATGGAGCGCGTGAGGCTCCTCCCTTCCCCACCTCCCCTTCCACCGAACCTCAGGACTCGAGCAAGGTCAAGGTCCGTTCCGCGAAGGGCCGGGATCACCCCGAAGAGCGGAACCGTGAGGAGTGAGGCGAACAGAGCGAATACCAACACCTGCGCGTCGATCCCGATCTCATCCAGCCGAGGCAGCGTGCCCGGTCCGAGGGCTCTCAGGAGACCGCCTCCCCCCAGGGCCAGGCCCAACCCCACGGCGCCTCCGACCAAAGCCAGGATCGTGCTCTCGACCATGAGTTGGCGCAGGATCCTCCCACGGGCAGCGCCCAGTGCCAGCCGGGTGGCAAGCTCCGTGTTCCGGCTCGTTGCCCGGGCCAGCGAGAGAGATGCCACGTTGGCACAAGCCAGAAGTGGGACCAAAGACACGATCCCGAACAGGATGAAGAGGATGCCTCGAACACTCCCAAAGAACACGTCGTGAAGGGGCTGAAGCCAGTGGTACCAGTTGGCGAATTCCGGATTGGCCTCCTGAATGCTCCCACCAACGGCATCGATCTGCGCCTGAGCCTGTTCCAGACCGGTGCCTTCGGCCAGGCGCCCTACGAAAAAGAAGTTGTTGTTGCCCCGGCCCAAGGTGTAGCCGGCACCTTCCTGTGCAGGGAGCCAGACCTGTACAGCCCCTCTGAATTCGAAGCCCGCAGGGGTCACGCCCACGATCTCGGTGGGCGTGCCATCCATGGTAACGGTCCGGCCGATGATGTTCTCGTCCCCTCCGAGTCGACCCTGCCAGTAGGCATGGCTCAGGATGGCCACGGCGGGTCCACCGAGGACGGATTCCTCTGGGAGGAAAGACCTCCCAAGCGCAGGTGGCACCCCCAGGGTCTTGAAGAAGTCCGGGGTCACGAATGTGTACTGGACCCTCTCCGCCTCGTCGGTCCCCGTTACAAGGAGCTGAGGGTTGAAGACATAAACCGCCGCTATATCCTGAAAGGCGGAAACTCCCTCTTTGTAGTCCCGGAAATCATCGTACGACAGTGAATTCTGGGGGATGGCGTCGCTGGCTTTCCATCCCCAAACCAAGCGGTCCGGCTCGGGGTAGGGCAACGGGCGCAGTACGGACGCATTGATGGCGCTGAACATCAGGGTCACGGCCCCGATGCCCACACCAAGGATCAGAATGGTGAGGGCAGCGTGCAGTGGGGAACGTCTGAACGCCCTGAGGGCGTATCGTAGGTCTCCGAATATGTCGGACATCAGAGGCTCCGTGGTCTGATCGAGGGTGTCCCGTAGTCTTCAACTACGTTATGGGATGCTCGTGGGTTCAGCGGAGTTGCAAATCGGGGGAGCCGAATGGTGTCGACTCCCCCGTGTCAGGATCCTCTTCCGATTCCCGCAACCTGCGTGGGCCGGCGTGAGATCTCTTGTCCCTCAGCCCTCTTCGATACCCTCCCGAACCGCCTTCTGACCCCAACGGAAGGCCTCTTCGTTCATGGGAATCATGGCGCATTTGGACGCCAACGCCTGCCTGATAGCTGCCAGGAATGTGTCCTCCGGGAAGATGCCGGTAATGGCCTGTAGCGCGCCCATTGCGACCACGTTCTTGATGACCCTTCGGCCAATGGTCGTGGCGATTTCGGTGCAAGGCACCCCGTACATCTCGACGTCGCCGTTGACGGACGGTGGCTCTGTAATGACCGAACTGTCGTACAAAATGGTGCCTCCTGGAGCCACAGCGGAGGCAAACTTCGTCAAACTCGGCGCATTGAAAGCGATGAGGATGTTCGGCTTCGGAGAAGCCGGGGAAAGGACCTCCTTCCTTGCGATTCGCACATCTGCGTAAGAGGTCCCCCCCCTGGACTCGGGGCCATACGACGGGATGTGCGTGGAGTCGAGACCTTCGTTGATGGCCATCCGGGTCAGGAGGAGTGCAGCGGTCTGGGCGCCGTCTCCACCGGCGCCGGTCAACTTCAGAGAGATATCATCCTTGGCGATGTGTTCCGGGAAGCCCGAAGCGAACCGTTCCACTTTTTCCTCTGCCCCGTCGACTACCAATCCTTTGATTTCGTCCACATCGAAGGAGGGTGAGCGGGGTTTGAACTCCAATTCCGGGGTGATCTCCTCGGTCACGTCTTTTTGAACACCCAGGGGGAAGATGGGAACCATGCTCTCTTCTACCCACTTCTCGGCCTCCAGGGGGGTCATCTTCAGGTGCGTGGGACACTCGGAGAGGACCTCCACAAAGGAATACCCCTTGTTCTCCACCTGGAGCTGAATGGCTTTCTTGATGGCCTTCTTGGCCTTCACCCTCTGCTTCGCACCAAAGAGTGCTACTCGTTCCACATACACCGGACCATCCATTTGGCCGATCACCTCGGCCATCCGAATGGGGAGACCCGATATTCTCTCCCGGCCCCTGGGAGTGGTGGTGGTCTGTTGCCCCAGGAGGCTCGTCGGAGCCATCTGGCCCCCGGTCATTCCGTAGATGGCGTTGTTGATGAAGATGACGGAGATCGGCAGGCCCACCTGGGCCGCCTGGAAGGTCTCCGCGAGCCCGATCGAGGCCAGGTCCCCGTCCCCCTGATAGGAGATGACGATGGATTCGGGGTTGGCGAGCTTATGACCCAGCCCCACCGCAGGAGCCCGACCGTGAGCTGCCTGGGAATTCCCCACGTCCATGTAGTAATAGAGGAAGACGCTGCACCCTACCGGAGAGATCGCGATGGTCCGATCCTGGATCCCCAGCTCGTCGATGGCCTCAGCCATGTACTTGTGGGCGAGGCCATGGCCACACCCGGCACAATAGTGGGTAGCGTGGCCCTTTAGCCCTTCCCCCTGGGAGTGGCGATCGAACCGGTCGTAGAAGGTGGAGACGCTCATTGGCCCTCCTCCCCTCCGTTTAGCACCCTATCGACAACTTCGGACTGCTGAGGGAGAATGCCCCCGTAGTGTCTGACGTGATCGATGGGGGGAGGAAAGATCCCGGCCTTGCTCAGAGCCAAACGGAGCTCGTCCTCCAGCTGTCCTGGGCTGGCTTCCACGACGACGATCCGTTGAACATGCTCGAGCGCGGGCTTCAGAAGATCTATCGGGAAAGGCCATACCGTGATCGGTCGGAAGAGGCCTACCTTGATGCCCTGATCCCGAAGCTCCTGTACGGCGCCCTTTGCCATCCGTGCCGGTGTATTCGTGGCGACCACCAATACTTCTGCGTCACCCGTGTGGAATAGGTCTGCTCGCTGCTCGTTGGCAGCTATGGCAGCATATTTCTCATTCAGGTGAATGTTGTGTTGCTCTTGAATCGGCTCCGAGAGCTCGATGGAACAGATCAAGTTGCCTCGGTGAGCCAGATCTCCGTACACGGCCCACTCCGGTATCCCGGGCTTTTTCATGCGGTCCGGAAGCCTGACCCGGCCCGTCATCTGCCCCAGATAGCCATCCCCCAGGATCACCACCGGGTTCCGATACTTGAAGGTCAGCTCGAACGCCAGCATGGTCAGATCCAGCATTTCCTGGGGCGTCGATGGGGTGAGGACGATGCCGTGGCTGTTTCCGTGTCCCAGGCCCCGGCAAGCCAGTTTGATGTCGGCTTGTTCCGGAGCGATGTTTCCGAGACCCGGCCCTCCCCTCATGACATTCACGAATACTCCCGGGACCTCCGCACCCACCATATAGGAGACACCCTCCAGCATCAGGCTGAACCCCGGGGAGGACGTAAACGTCATGCTGGGAAGCCCCGCCCCGCCCGTCCCATACATCATGTTGACGGTGGCGACCTCGCTCACTGCCTGGAAGAAGACCCCTGACATGAGCGGCTGGAGCTTCGCCATGAGCTCGGCGCCCTCGGTGGAAGGGGTGATGGGATAACCGTACACGTGACGGCATCCAGCGAGAATGGCCCCAACTGCCGAAGCGTAGTTCCCCTTCAGGACCAAAGGTTCATCATGAGCCAACGGCAGCCACTCGTCGGGGATGGCCACCGGATTCGGGGCTTCGGTCTCCCGAGGCCCGAACAATTCAGATGGATCCTCCAACTCGTAGTCGGCTTTGTCGAAGAGTTCCACCATCTCCTGGAAGCTGTGCACGCCCTCCAGGGCCTCGTTGTCCAGCTCTTCCACATCCACGGCTCTGAGGTGAAGACCGAAGGGCTCAGGACAGGCGCTCACGCACAGTCCGCAAGCGGAGCACTTCTCCAGATCGAGGTTGACCGGAATCAGCCCCGTCTCGGGGTTTATTTCCGTGCCCTCGGTGATGCAGTCGAATCGGCATGACTCGATGCACCGGCCGCATCCCTTGCAGAACTCCGGGAAGAGAAACGGCTTTGGTTTGATCTTGAGCTTGGCGACTTTCGATTCCATACCTTCCCCGGCATCCTCGGTGACCCTCCCGCTTCAACGCCGAGCCAGAGGGACACACATTTGGGGTATTGTGTCCCAGGGGCTACCCCAAGAGACCTGCTTGGATCCTGCCAAGTCGTTGAAAAAACGGGATTTATCTGCTTGACCTGCCTTGGTTTTCTGCAAAACCCGGGCCGATCGAACCCGATCTGGAATCCTGACTCCATGCCACAGCTCGGGCTGACAAGGAAGTTTAGAGGACACTCGTGCTCGACCGCACCGGACCCCGGAGAGGGTTGAATGAGCATGCCCGGTTGGTTGAAATCCGTCCCACTGAAACCTTTTCCCTCCCCTGGCGTATCCAGGCTATTCCCTGATCACCCTTGTCCCGTTGGGACAAAAGAAAACCTCCATCAGGAGTGTAGTCATGAAGCGCTTGTCACTCGCCGTCCTCGTCCTGGCCCTCCTTCCGGCCGGCCAGCTCCTCGCCCAAGAGCACATGCACGCCGAAGACGAAGGCCACGAGCACATGCAGAGCAATGCTGCGGTGAACTCAGTGGCACCCCTCCACGAGACCGTAAAAGGATACCTCATCGCGGCAGCCGAGCAGATGCCGGAGGAACAGTACGGCTATAGGCCCACTGAGGAGGTGAGATCTTTTGGCCAAATCGTTGGCCATGTGGCGAACGCCCTGTATTTCTTCTGCGGCACGGCCGCCGGCACCGCCGCCAGAGGTCCGGAGAACTATGAAGAGCGAACCACAAAGGCCGGCTTGGTGGAGGCCATCAAGGACAGCTTTTCCAAGTGCGACGCCGCTTACGCCCTCGACGACGCCACGGCAATGGAGGAAGTCGAGTTTTTCGGCCAGACCGGCACGAAGCTCTGGGTTCTCAGCTTCAACAATGCCCACAACTGGGAGCACTATGGAAACCTGGTCACGTACATGAGGGCCAACGGCCATGTACCGCCCTCGAGCCAGGGTGGTATGTAAAACCTTAGCCCAGAGAAGAAAGCCACAGGTAGGAATGAAAGGCCGCACCTTTCGGGTGCGGCCTTTCTATTTTCCAGCTCCTGGGGGGCTAGGTCCCCAACTCCGGGGGTGACCGGCCTCACCATTGGCCAACTATTCTTCCCGGTAAACCCATCCTCCAACCAGTGCACCAAGGACCGTGGAGATCAGCCCTTGCCACGCCCACATCACAAGGAGGGAGTCCGGGTAGAATCCGCCCATGTGGTAGCCGATGAGCATGATCAGGTACCCGCCAATCCAAAGAGCCACGGCGACCTTGATTGCCGTGATGGGGCCGGGGCCAAACCGGGGCCGAGCCGCCGCGTAGAAAAAAACCAGCGTCAACCCGGAAATGAGACTGACCAAGATGGCGAGAACCCAGTTCGCTCCAGTCATGTCCATGCTCAGGCCGAGGTTCTCCATGGCCACCGTAACGGCATCCATGTAGAACTGGCTCCAGAGCCCCTCCATGAGGAACGTGACGACAGCTGCGGCAAAACCTCCGGCCAACCAACGGCCAATGTTGATTCCACCCATGGTGCCTCCTTTTTTGGGGAACAGGACCTAGCTAGATCCCATCCATAAATAGCACTTGGATGCGGTGTTTTGCGAGGAAAAGAAGGGCGGCCGGGGTCGTGAGAAGGCGTGCGATGGGCCTGAAGGTGGCAAACGGGTGTGAAGTGGGGAAGAGGGGTCCGAGTCAGCTCCAGGTAGAGACACTTCGCCCTGGGGTATGGGGCCGCGGAGAATTGGAGGGTGGCGTCAGATCACGTCATCAAGTGGCGAGCCAGGAGGAGGAGGTTCGCGGAGACGATGGAGGCGCCAACGTAGCTGGCAAAAGAGGCTTCTCCCTTCCAAGTGCAGCGGTGGAGGCCAAAGACGCGCTTGAGGAAAGAGATGATGCCTTCGATGCCTGCGCGGAAGTCCCTGAGCTTCTTGAAGAGCCAGGTTTGGGTAACCATGTCTTCGACCTTGAGACCGCGTTTCTTGGCGAAGACCATGTCTTGGACTCCGAGAGTCTTGGCGGAGGCGAGGTTGTCCTTGGTGGCGAAGCCCCCGTCGGCGGTGGCCTGGCGCGGATAGCATCCATAGAGCGCCTTGTGGCGCTTGAGCATCCGGACCAGGAGCGTGGAGTCGGCGGGGTTGCCGTCTTCGACGACCCAGTCGAGGACGAGGCCACTGGTGCCGCCGGTGAGCGTGACCTTGTGCCCGTAATAGGTATCGCGGCGGTCCTTGCGGATGATGTCGGTGTGGGGCTCGAAGATCGAGACCAGTTTTTCCTCGGCCGGAACGCTCTCCCCCTTCAGGACGCGGCGCTCGGTCTGGGAGACGACCTGCAGGGCGAGGGGGACGTAGTGCTCCAGTTCGCGGGCCAGACGACGAGCGAGTCCGGCCATGGGGCTCTGCTCCTGACGCAACGGCTCGATGGCTTGCTCAGCGTAGTGGATCGTCTCCCTGGTGACCCTGAGCATATCCTTGTACGGCTCGATGCGCTGGGAGTTGCGCTTGGCGTTGATGGTGGCCATGTGGCGGCGCTTCGCACGCTTACAGCGGTTATGGAACGGGACGCCGAAGCTCTTCTTGGCCTGGCCGAGGATCCGCGAGAGGGTCCGAACACAGTCGAACAGCAGAGCATTGTCAGTCGGGAAATGGATGTTGGCTTCGGTGACGGTCGGGTCGATGCGCACCTTTTGTCCGTTCTCGACCTCCCGGACTTGGGCGTACTTGAGGATCACGTGGTTGATCTTTTGCCAGGTCTCGGCAGAGATCCGCTTGATGTTCTTGGCCAGGGCAGACTTGCCGGGCGCCTCATGGGGATGGGTCAAGCCACAGAACCGGCGGTAGGAAAGAGAGTCGGCCAGATGGAAGGCAAGTTCCTCGTAGCTGAAGCTGTTCATCTGCTTGATGATAGCGGCCCGGAGGGTGATATCAGCACTCAGGCCCGGCCGGCCTCTGGGGTCGTGCCCCCCGGTTCCCTCACCCAGCAGCAGGTCTTTCCAGACCAGCCGGGGGATAGTAGGGTTGTCGCACAGGATTCGATCGATCTCTTCCAACTCACGAGCGTGCTCGTGGGGAAGGATGTCGTCGCGGAAGAGGTCGAGGGCGGGAAAGACTGGGCGCATCCGGTTGCTCCGATCTTGCTGGAGGGTGGTTCTCCTGTTTCGTCGCAGTGAACCTAAGCCCTACCACGCAAAACTGCGAGCGCCGGATGCGCCTTTCTCCTTCTCCCGCAAGGACTTGCAAGTTTATGGATGGGATCTAGCTAAC
>JBDHGR010000162.1:0-8687 GCA_039589815.1 Gemmatimonadota bacterium
TGATAGTTCCTGACCCCCGAGGAGAAGCGCCTGGTATGCCTCGACGCTCGGATTGGCCCGATTCACTGACTCCCACCGCTTTTCAGATCCTTCTGGCTCTGGCCGATGAAGACCGCCACGGCCTTGGAATCGTAGACGAGATCGATGTTCGTACCGGTGGGGAGATCAAGCTGGGTCCCGGATCGCTGTACGGGACTATCAAACGTCTTCGAGAAGTCGGATTCATCATCGAAACTAGGGATGTCCCCAACCCTTCCAACGATGATCCCAGGCGGCGGTACTACGCCATCACACCGGTTGGGCGGGAGGCACTGGCCCGGGAGGCGCGACGTATGGAGGTGATGATTCACATGGTTCGATCTAAGGCCATCCTTCATTCGGGGGAGGGAAGATGAGAAGGCTCTTTTGCACCATGCTCCTTCTCCTCTATCCCCGGAGCTTCCGGGAGGAATACGGAGGGGAATGGACGGAATTGGCCCGGTGCCGTGGTTTCCGTTTCCTCGTTGGTGACACCCTTCGCACTCTTCCCGCCCTCTGGCTCAGGAGGGTCAGGCTGGGCCGGTTGGAGGGGAAGGGTAGGGGAGCGACGGGGGACACACTCCTCCAGGACCTTCGGTTCGGCCTGCGCACTCTTCGCAAACGGCCTCTCTTCACCCTCATGGCGGTCGGGACCCTGGGTCTGGGGATCGGATCCGCCACGGCCATCTTCAGCGTGGTGGAGGGAGTCCTTCTCAGGGGACTCCCCTTCGACCAACCAGAGGAGCTGGTTTCGGTCTGGCAAACATCTCCGGAATGGAGGGGCCACCCCGAACTCGACCATATGTGGAATTGGGGGTACCTCTCCTATCCCGGGTACCAGCGTTGGCGTGACGGCCAAACGCAACTCGAAGAGGTGGCCATCCATGCCGAGACCGCTCGATACCTGACAAGCCCGGGGGAGGTGGAGAGAATCTCGGTGGGGGTCGCGTCCCCCTCTCTCTTCCCCCTTCTCGGGGTGGAGGTGCACCTGGGTCGAGGCTTTTTGCCCGAGGAAGAGAACGTTGGGACACCTCCGGTGGCGGTCCTCAGCTACGGCTTTTGGCAGGAACGATTCGGGGGTGACGAAGGTGTGCTGGGGCGCACCATAGGTCTGAACGAAACACCTTTCGAGGTCGTGGGGGTGCTGCCACATGGTTTCGAGCTCCGCGGGCTGGGTTTCTTCGGGTCAGTGGGCGCAAGACCGGTCTGGATCCCCGTAGGCAACGATGGTTACCGTCGTTCTGAAAACAGCCACTCCTACGAGGGCATTGGACGCCTCGGTCCCGGGGCCGGTCTGCTGGGGGTGGTTGCCGAAGCTCACGGCCTTATCCTGGCAAAAGACGAAGAGCCGGGCCACAGCGTGAGAGTGGAGAGCTGGGTCGAGCTCCAACAGGAAGGGCTCTGGTCACCCCTCCTTCTCCTCTTGGGTGCATCCCTGATCCTACTCCTCATAGCAACCGGGAATGTGGCAACCCTCCTCATGGGGGAATCCGCTGGACGGCACCATGAGATGGCCACCCGGGCTGCCCTGGGCGCCAGCCGCAGACGGCTGATCCGGCAGTTGATCACCGAGAGCATTCTCCTGGGGCTGGGCGGAAGTCTACTTGGCATGGCTGTGGCGTTCGCCGGCACCCGCCTTCTCCTCACCTTCGCACCAGCCCTACCTCGCCTGGACCAGGTTTCCGTGAACGGGGTCGTACTCCTCTTCGCCATGGCCCTGGGTATCATCACGGGATTGTTCTTCGGCTTGGCCCCATCCCTTCATCTCGCCATCGGCCGTTCCCGGCAGACCCTCGGGAGTGGGTGGCGGAGCGGGTCACGGCACAGGCCTGCGTTGCAGCAGGCACTCATTGCTGCGGAGCTGGCCCTGACCGTGGTTCTCCTCGTGTCGTGTACCCTCCTGGTTCGGAGCCTGGACGAGTTGCTCGCGGTGGACCCCGGATTTCAAGCCGAACAGGTGGCCATGGCCCGGGTGGCCCTGCCTCGGTACCGATACGGGGAAGAGAGGGACAGGGGGATGCAGGTGGAGCGGATCCGGGAGGCTCTGGCGGCGGTCCCTGGAGTCACCTCGGCAAGTGGGACCACCTCCCTCCCCTTCTATAACGCTCTCAACGCACTCTCCTACGGCATCGTAGGGAGGCCCGGACCCGAGGGTACATCACCTCACGCCAGTCTGAAAGAGGTCCTGCCGGACTATTTTGAAACCATGGGTATCAGGATCATCGAGGGACGCCCCATCCTGGAATCCGACGGAATGGATGGATCCCCTGTAGGCGTCATCAGCGAGAGTTTTGCTCGACGGCATTGGCCGAACCAGTCACCGATAGGGGCCAGAATCCTCTTCTACGACACAACTGAGGTCGTGGGAGTGGCAGCTGATGTGGTTCACGAGTCCCTGAATGCCGATCCAATGGTCACGCTTTACCTGCCCTTCCTTCGGGAGCCGGGGACGGCCATCAACTTCTTGGTCAGGACGACGGGGAGCCCTGAGCCCATTTTCGGTAGCCTTCGGCGGGTCATCCGGGCGGTGGACAGCGAGATCCCCATCACCAGGACGGCGACAGTGACCTCTTTCATCAAAGCTTCCACCAGAAATGATCGATTCCGGGCGACGCTCATGGCAGTTTTTTCCGTATGCGCGGCGTTGCTGGCCTGTGCCGGCGTATTCGGCATAACCGCCAGGACCGTGGCCCAGCGCCGGAAGGAGTTGGGGATCCGAAAGGCACTGGGGGCCAGACCGGGTGGTTTGGTTCAACTGAGCCTCTCCGGGGCCGCCAAGGCCGGGGGCCTGGGGGTGGCCGCCGGTCTGGTGATCGCCTTCTTCTCTTCCGGCCTCTTGAAGAGTTTCCTCTTCCAGATCCAACCATGGGACCCCATGACGTACGGGGTGGTGGGCGCCCTGATGATGGCAACTACGGTGGTTGCGGCTTTGATCCCAGCGCGGCTGGCCTCGAGGGTGGACCCCATGGAGGTTCTCAGGGAGGAATGAGGGCGGATCGCACATCCAGGCTCCGTCTCAAAGTCTCCTGAGCCGCCGATCAGGATCTGCCCGGTGGATCCCGCCTCAGTTCGGCAGACCGGGCGTGGGCTTCCAGCCCTTCCTGCCTAGCCATCCAAGCTGAGTCCTCGACGAGCTCGCGAGAGGGACCCGAACCGTCGAATTGAATCCACGTGCGTATGCGCAAGAAATCCATGACAGAAAGACCTCCCCGGGCGCGGGCGGTCCCAGAGGTTGGGAGCACATGATTGGGACCGGCACCGTAATCGCCGAACACCTCGGCGCTGCGTTCTCCGATGAAGATGGCCCCGTAGTGGCAGAGACGGGGCACCAGATCCCCGGCGTTCGCCACGGATAACTGCAGGTGCTCCGGCGCGATGGCATCGCTCACCCGGATCGCCTCGTCGACGTCGGTACAGGCGACGACCCCCCCTTTCGCAAGGGCGGCACGGGCGATGTCGGCAGTGGGGAGGTCGGCGAGTTGGGTGCTCAGCTCCGCTTCCACTTCCTGGATCAAGGCGGCGTCCGTGGCGATCAAGATCGGCACGGCCTCGGGATCATGCTCCGCCTGAGCCAGGAGATCAGCGGCGATCCAGGCCGGATCAGCCGATTCGTCCGCGATGACCGCCAGCTCCGATGGACCGGCCAGCATGTCGATGGCCAAGGCGCCCGCCAGGAGCTGCTTGGCAGCGGTCACATGGAGGTTCCCCGGACCGACCACCACGTTGCTGGGCGGCACCGGCCCGACCCCGAAGGCCAAACCCGCAATGGCGTGGGCTCCCCCAACAGCGAGGACGCCGTCCACATCGGCGACGGCAGCGGCTGCGAGGGTGAGGGGAGTTGGACGCGGACTGGCCACCCAAACCGATCCCACCCCTGCAGTCCTCGCTGTGATAGCGGTCATGAGCACCGAGGAAGGAAGTGGATAGCGGCCCCCGGGGGCGTAACATCCCGCCGAATCCACGGGATCGATGCGGTGTCCCGCCGTCCCCCCGGGGACGGTCGTTTCGAGTGAGGTGAGAGCATCCCTCTGGGCGGCGGAGAACTGGCGGATGCGCTCTCCAATGCGCGTCAGGCGCTCGTGGTCGGAGGGAGGCAACGCCTCGAGCTGAAGCTTTAGTTCGTTAGGGGTGATGAACAACGACTGGTCTGGTCTCCGCTCCTTGAACCTGGTCGCATACCCCCGGACGGCAGCCTCACCCCCGGCCCGAACCCGCTCGACGATGACTTCAGCTTCCTCACAGATCTCCCTTGGGATGACGGTCGGGCTCCCCTCGAGGAAGTCCGTGGGCTCTCGAAGGGGGAGAAGATGCTCGGTCATTTTGGGTCTCCCTCCGACCTGGACGACATGGGGCGGCGACGAACCCGGCGGTGTCTGGCCTCCAGCTCGCGGCGGATGGCCTCCAGGTCCACCCCGTGCTTGGCCGCTGCCACGAGCGCAAAGTAAATGAGGTCGGCGGCCTCGTGGGTAGCGCTCTCCGGGTCCGAGGCCTCGGATAGCTCTTCCGCCTCCTCCAGCAGCTTGGCCCTCAGGAGTTCGGGATCGGCCAGTGCCCGAGCGGTGCCCGAGGCATCGTCTGGTGTGTCGAGGGCCTCGTCCCGGCGCCGTTCGATCACCTTCCCGAGTGAGGAGAGGGAGAAAGAAGTGGGCCAACAGGCCGGCTCTCCGGTATGGCAGAATCCGGGGCCGTGTTGTCTCACCGTGAAGCGCAAGGCGTCCCGGTCACAGTCCAGATCTACGCGCAGGAGGTCCTGGACCGCTCCCGACGTCTCGCCCTTGATCCAGATCTCCCCACGGGACCTGGACCAGTAGATCCCCCGACGCTGAACCACTGCGGCCTCGAGACTCTCCCGCGTGCTCCAGACAAGGCCCAGGGAAGCTCCGGATTCGTCGCATACCACGGTGGGCCAGAGCCGGTCGTCGATGCCCTTGGCCAGAGGAGCGCCAACGGCGGCCCCCAGGGTCAGGCGGCCCGAATACAGGGCCATCCCCACCTGGGCGTCCGCGCCCAAGCGGTCGAGATCCGCCACGTCCTCGACGGTCGTGATGCCTCCCGCTGCGGTTACCCGGGCGGCTCCAGCGGCCTCCACGGCCTGCTCGACCAGGTCCATGCTGAAGCCCGACATCCCCCCTTCGTGCTCCACCTGCGTGAGTAGAAAGCCACCCACCACCGGAGCGAGTTCTCTCATACGATCGATGACCTGAAACCCGGTCCTGGTCCTCCACCCCTCCACCACAACAGTGCCTCTTTCTGCGTCCACTGCCGCCACCACACGTTCCCTGGGAAGTTGTGAGCAAAGCTCCACGGATGCTGCGGTGCCGACGATGACGCGTGTGGCTCCGGCATCCAGCCAATCGAGGGCCGCCTCGCGATCCCGGATCCCGCCTCCCACGCGGCATGGTGCACGTTGAACCATCTGTTTTATCAGGTCGCTGTTCGATCCCTCTCCCAGGGCCGCGTCAAGGTCCACGACGGCCACCTCGCCAGCGACGGAAAACTCCTCCAGGCGATCGAAGGGATCGCCTCCCTCCAGGGCGAAATCCCGACCGCGACGGAGCTGGACCGCCCGTCCGCCCATAAGATCGATGCTGGGAACGATCATGTCCTTACCACCACCCCTTCGTTATCGAGGAACGCCTTTATGCTTGCGACGGTGAGGTCCCCATCGTGGAAAACCGACGCCGCGAGCACCGCATCTGCCCCCGCGTGGAAAGCCGCAGCCACGTCCCTCCTCGTGCCGATGCCTCCGGAAGCGATCACGGGCACGGACACGGATTCGTGCACGGTCTGAAGTAGCTCGAGGTCACAGCCGCTCCGTGTCCCGTCCCGGTCCCAGCTGGTCAGGAGGATCTCGCCTGCGCCAAGACGGGTTCCGCCCTGGGCCCACTCCACGGCGTCTATCCCGGTTGCCTCCCGACCGCCCATCACGAGTGTGTCCCAGCCCGCCCCTTCGCGACGGGCGTCGATGGCAAGGACAATACATTGGGATCCAAAAGTCCGGGCTAGACGCTCGATGAGGGAGGGGTTCCGGACGGCCGCCGTGTTCACGCTCACCTTGTCGGCACCTGCCGCCAGTAGCTGTCGAGCATCCTCAACAGTCCTGACCCCGCCGCCTACGGTGAGGGGTATGTGGAGGCGCTCTCGCACCGATCGAACCGTCTTGAGCTGGGTCCTTTGGGCCTCGGGTGACGCCGCAACGTCGAGGACCACGATCTCGTCGGCACCCTGATTCTCGTAGAGACGTGCCTGTTCTGCCGGGTCCCCCGAGTCACGCAGGTTCTGGAATCGGACGCCCTTCACCACCCGTCCGTTTTTCACGTCCAAGCAGGGCACGATACGGCGGGCCACTTCGTTGAACGGCGGACTGCCCGGTGGGTCGGTTGTGGGGGGTTCCCCGACCTTCTGATTCCCAGGGCTTTCGTGCCGGGCAGATCCCCTGGGGCCCAGCCACTCCTCCGCCAGCCATCCCCGCAGGAGCCCCATCCCGAAGTCACCCGACAGCTCAGGGTGAAACTGGCAGGCCAGGGTTCGGCCCTTGGTTAACGCCGAAACGAAGCGCCTCCCATGCGTGGTCCAGGCCGAGTTCCATCCCTCCGGAGCTTCGGTGAGACAGAACGAGTTCGCGAAGGCCGCCGTGCCGGACGGCAGGATCGACGGTCCGTTGCCCTCAACGCGGTTCCAACCGAGGTGCGGAACCCGAACGCCAGAAGGCAGTCGGACGAACTTTCCCGGAAAGAGGCTCAGGCCCGGCACGCCGGGGCTCTCCTCGCTGCCCTCCCCGAACATCTGCATCCCTAGACAGATGGCGAGGAGTGGTGTGCCATCAGCGTGGACCTCCCGGACCGCTTCATCCAGGCCGTAGTGGCGGAGGCATTCCATACCGGCTTCGAATCGGCCCACGCCGGGCAGAACGACGTGGCTTGCCTCTCGTACTACGGCCGGGTCACGGGTTACGACGCCTTCCATGCCCAGAGCAGCGAAGGCACTCCTCACCGACGCGAGGTTCGCCACCCCTGAGTCAACGATGGTGACCTGGTTCATTCCGCAGTGCCCCCCAAGCTCCCCTTGGTGGACGGGACGTCGTCGAAGCCCGAGCTTTCGACCGCAGACCGGAGAGCCAAGGCAACCGCCTTGAAGGCCGCCTCGGCCCTGTGGTGGTCGTTCTCACCTTCGAGTACATCGACGTGCAGTGTGATGCCCGCCGTCAACGCCAGAGAACTGAGGACATGGGGGATGTTCTCGCACGAGAGGCTTCCGAGACGGTCCCGGGTGAGATTCAGGTTCACCCTGGCGAAAGGGCGCCCGGAGATATCCACCACGGCGCGCGCCAGGGCTTCATCCAAAGGGGCGTGGGCGTGACCGAAACGGCGGATGCCCGCACGGGGGCCGAGGGCCTGCTGCAGGGCCATGCCCAGCGAGAGGCCGCAATCCTCCGCCACGTGGTGATCATCGATGTGGAGGTCTCCGGTACAGCTCAACTCCAGATCGAAGCGGGCGTGCTTTGCCAGGGCGCCCAGGAGGTGATCCAGAAAGCCGATGCCTGAAGAGACCACAGACACTCCTCTGCCATCCAGGTTTAGCCGAACACTGATCTCGGTCTCGTTGGTGCGGCGGTCTATGACGCCCTCTCGCTTGGTCATGGGAGCAACTCCTCCAGATCATTGATGTGTTCCAGTACGGCGGCTGCCCCAGCACCGCGGAGGGCCGCGCCGGCGTTGTTGGGGTCGTCACCGGGAGCCACGATACCCAGAGGAATGACCCCGGCGGCGGCAGCGGCTCGGATGTCATCCGGGGTATCACCGACCATCCAGGCTCTCTGGACCCCCAGCTGTGAGATGGCAACGCGTACGGGTGCCGGATCGGGTTTGAGGGGAGCGTCCTCCAGGCACACTACCACATCGAAGAGTCCTGAAATGCCGGTCTTCTCCAGGAACCATTCGGCCTCGTCCCGCGGACGACCGGTGACAATGCCCAGAGGGAGGCGGGCCCCGAGCCGCTGAAGCACGTCTGGGTCTACGAGAAGTCGCTCGGACTCGCGTAGGCCGGGCCTCTCCGACGTGCCCAGATAGATCTCCTGAAAGCGCTCGGTGACCTCGTCGAGGGGGGCCTGGATGCCTCTGGCGCTCAGGATGCGTTGGACGAGCACCCAATCGTTGTTCGCGTCGCCCGCCAACACAGCGGCCTCCAGGTCGGCGCGGGTGATTGGAACGCCGAAGGTCGCCGCCGTCTCCAGGACGCAGCGTCGATACGAGGCCTCTACATCGGCCAACACCCCGTCCAGGTCGAAGAGTACCGCGTCGGGAGCTAGAACCCTCTCCAGACCGGTTCGAAGCCTCTCCATTTCTTCCCCGACCTGGGGCACCGTTATGCGAATCCCGGTGGCGATCTCCGGCCGATGGGGGAAGCGTCGTACCCGTATCCCCAGGGAGGCCAGGCCGTCGTGGAGGAGGGAGGCACGTTCACCGAAGTCGGCGAACACGAAGTTGCCCTGAGACGGCGTGGGAGTGGCCCCGAGCCTGGCGAGTGTGGCCGTGAGCGAGGCCCGCCCTTCCCGGCTCCGACTCACGTGCTCCTCCAGAATGGATCGACCTCCCTGAACCTGTCCGCGCACGGCTGCGAGGGAGGGCCCCGCCACGGGATAGGGGTTCCCGACGTTCCTAAGGACGATC
>JBDHGR010000163.1:0-8572 GCA_039589815.1 Gemmatimonadota bacterium
AGAACCCGCATGCCGGTCTGAATCCGCCCGCTGGGGAGGCCCGACAAGAACCGAAGTGTGACGTGAGGGTCGCCAATACGGGCTCTCATCTCCCCGCGCGGGTAGAGGGTATAATCCGAGATTCTCGAGTGGAACTCCGGATCCCCTTGAGCCAGGCGTGAGATTTCCCCGGCCATCAGACGGAGGTCCGCCGTGGACAGGGATCCAGGTCCCTCCCGTCCTTCAAAGGCCATGATGGGTAGGTCCAGTTTGTGAGCGGCCGGGTCGATGGGGAGTATCCGGCCATCCTCGTCCACTGGCTCCAGTGTGGGGTTTGGGAAGAGGGCAACCGGTTCCCGTTCAACCAGGCGAAGGAGAAGGGCGTCCGGGAAACGCCGGTGAACGGTAACGTCCTTCACCAGGGGATGTTCCTCCAGCCGGGCCTCCAAAGCTTTGGTGTCGTCCCAGACACTGGCTGAAGGGGACAAATCAAGGGCGGCCAAGGCCTCCTCATGGGTAAGGAACCGCGCCCCCCGGAGGCGGACCTCAGCAACCTTGAAAGCCTGCACCTCGGCCAAGGCCTCCGGTATCCGGGAAAAAGCCCCACCCATGGCCACAGCCAGGGCCAAGCCGAGTACAAAAGTCAGCCACCGTCTCATAGCGCACCCCCTCCCCCATTGAACCGGTTCCGGAGGGCGACCAGCAGGTCCTCACCAAGAAACTCGATAGATCCGGCTCCCATGGTCAGACACACGTCCCCGGGTTGGAGGCCTGAAAGAATCTCCTCGGGAAGCTCTGCCACGGCCGGATGGAAGGATACGTTGGATGCACCCGCGTCCAGAGCGGCCTGCGCCACCAGCACGCCGGATACCCCCGGTATTGGAGCCTCCCGGGCCGAATAGATCTCGGTGACCCAAACCATGTCCGCCCCGGTCAGGGCAAGCCCGAAGGCCTCCGCAAAATCCCGGGTTCGGGAAAAGAGGTGAGGTTGGAAGACAGCCACGATCCTGCGACCCGGAAATCGTCCCCGGGCCGCTTCAAGCGTTGCCCGGATTTCCGAGGGGTGGTGAGCATAGTCGTCCACCACCACCACACCGCCCACTTCCCCAAGCAACTCGAACCTGCGACCGACCCCTTTGAAAGATCCTAACCCCTGCCGAATCGCATCCCACTCCACGCCGAGCAACCGGGCGGCAGTAGCCGCACCGAGGGCATTCAAGACATTGTGATGGCCCGGCATCTGGAGGGCGATTTCGCCCTGGCGCTCGCCGAGCTCGATAACCTGGAACCGAACGCCGGCCTCGTCCACGTGGACCTCGGTTCCCCGGACCTGGGACCCGGGGTTGAGGCCGAAGGTACGCGCAGGCCTCCCCAGGCCGGGAAGCAGCCGACTAACGCCGTGGTCATCGCCGCAGACCACGACCTTGCCGTCGGGCAAAACCCCCTCCAGGAAGACGCGGTATGCATCCCGGACACCCTCCAGATCCCGGAAGGTGTCCAGATGATCCGCTTCGAGGTTGTTCAAGACCGCCACGGTCGGCCGGAGATGGTGAAAGGACCGGTCGTACTCATCGGCCTCCACTACGAAAAGTTCGTCGCTTCCGAACCGGAGATTCGACTTCCAACTCCCCACCCGTCCGCCAACCAGCCCGGTTGGATTCATCCCCGCCACCGCAAGGACCTCGGTGGCCATGGCTGTGGTGGTGGTCTTCCCATGGGTTCCTGCCACGGCCACCACCGTGCCCCGGTTTACCCATCCACCCAGGGCTTCGGCCCGCTTCATCACAGGGATTCCCAGCTCCCGGGCCTCTTGGATCTCCGGATGATCCTGGGGGACGGCGGCCGTGACGATCAGGACCGACGCGTCCTGGACGTGAGCCGGATCGTGGCCCGGAAAGAGCTGGCATCCCCAGGAGGAGAGGGCCCGGGCCGCCGGATCCGGTTGGAGATCGCACCCGGTTACGGCAAGGCCATTTCTGGCCAGGAGCTCTGCAAGGGAGATCATGCCGGCTCCGGCCACGCCCATGAAATGAACCGGCCCCTTTCCGTTCTCGAAGACTGCCGGAAGCATCATTCCGCCACCCCCTGCAGCCCCTTGCCGGCTTCCCCGATGGGCCTCGGTAGTAGAAGCTCCAACGCTTCTGCGATCTCCCTGGAGGCACGGGGACGACCGGCTCTCAACGCTGCCAACCTCATGCCTGCCAGGGTGTCCGGGGGCGAAAGAAGAGAGAGCACTGTCCTCCAGAGTGATAATCCCGTCAGCTCCGTCTCTGGGAGATGGACCGCCGCTCCGGCGCTGGCCAGGGCCTCTGCGTTCCGGCTCTGGTGGTCCGCTGCAGCGGTTGGAAGGGGCACCAGGATGGAGGGAACACCCCAAGCCAGAAACTCGGATGTGCTCATGGCTCCAGCCCGGCTCACAGCCAGGGTCGCAGAGCTCAAAGCATCCGGCATCTCCTGGATATAGCCTACGGCATGGACCCACTCCGGTCGGCCCAGCTCCATGAGGTGATCCTGGATCCCGGGCAGGTTCTTGGGGCCCGTGGCCCAGAGAAGGCACACGTCTTCCGGTCGGTCCAACCGCCCCGCCGTCACCTCCCGTATCACGTCCAGAACAGCCTCGTTGAGAGCCAAGGCTCCCTGGCTCCCTCCCACCGCCAGGATCACGCGGGATTCCGGCTCCAAACCGAAGCGGGCCTTCGCATCACCGGCGTCCAGAACCACAACGTCTCGGACAGGGTTCCCGGAGAGGACCGCTTTGGGGCGGGCTCGGACCGGGAGTGCGTCCTGGGCCTCTGGGAACGCCAGGTGGATCTGACGTGCCCACCGACTCAGGACCCGGGACGTGAACCCCGGTCTGGCATTCTGCTCCTGAAGGGCCAATGGGATGCCCATCATTCCTGCGGCCAGGCCGGCCGGACCACCGGCGTAGCCTCCCGTGACCACCACCATGCCCGGCCGTAGCCTGGAAAAAAGGTGTCCGGTTCGTACGAGGGAGCGAAGCAGAGCCCAGAGGACAGCCAGGTTCTCGAGGACCCGATCCCTACGGAACCCTCGAACCGGCAGGAGCAGATGGTCAACGCCTTTTTCCGGCAGGATCCGGGCTTCCACTCCCTGACGGGATCCAACAAAAAACGTGTCGACGTCGGGACGGAGGCCCGAGAGAGCTTCGGCCAGGGCCAGCGCCGGGTAGAGGTGTCCGCCGGTTCCCCCCCCGGCAAACACCGCAACATTGCGCCGGAATCCCCCACTAACCATGCCCCCTCCTCACTTCGGGCTGAGCCCGGGCAATGGCTATGAGAATCCCAATGGACGCCATGGTCACAACGAGATTGGACCGGCCATAGGAGATCAGAGGCAGGGCGAGGCCGGTGTTCGGGACGAGTCCAAGGCCGACGCTCATATGGAGGGTGGCCTGGAGGGCGATGAGGCTGGTGAATCCGACGGCCAACAACTCGCTGAAAAGGTCCGGAGCCCGCTGGGCAATGCGGAATCCGACCAGAATCAGTGTCATGAAGAGGCTCACGACCAAGAGAACGCCCAACATGCCCCATTCTTCGCCAATCATGGCGAAGATGAAATCATTGTGCGGTTCAGGTAGAAACCCGAATTTCTGCCGCCCTTCCCCGAATCCCACTCCTGTGAGACCCCCCGACCCGATGGCAATCAGGGACTGCCGGACCTGGAATCCGGCACCTGTCGGATCGAAATCGGGGTTCCAGAACGCCCTCAATCGATCGAACCGGAAACCCTCGCCCAACTTTGCTATTGCCACCGGAAGGAGAAGCAGTCCGAGGAATACGAAATGGCCGATACGCCCACCTGCGGCAAACACAACCACCCCACCCAGAAGTCCAACCAGACAAGCCGTGGAGAAGTCCGGTTCGGCGGCGATGGGAAGTAGGATGGCCGCCCAGACCAGAACGAAGGGGAGGAGCCCCCTTCGCAGACTCTTGAGCTGAGCCTGCTTTTTCACAGCCAAGGCCGCGGTCCAAATGATGATGGTCAGCTTTGCCAGATCGGACGGCTGAAAGCTCCCGACCGGGAAGCGGAGCCAACGTCGGACTCCGTTGATAGGGGGTGCGATGGCTTGCGTTCCAGGAAGGATGAGAATCAGGAGGAGAAGCCAGGTGAACCCCAGGAGGGGCCAGGCCATGGTTCTCCACCAGGCATAGGGAATTCGAGAGAAGGCCACGAGGGCGCCAAGGCCCAAAGCACCGCCAAAAGCCTGTTGGAGGACGAAGCGGGGCGCGTCTTCTCCGGCCTGATGGGCCAGGAAGGTCGTGGCGCTGGAGAGAGTCACCAGGCCGAAGGTGAACAAGACCAGGGTGACCCCCATCAGGACCGCCGGCTCCCACCCCTTGCCGAGGCCAGCGTCAGGGACGGTCACCGGGCCAGCGCGGGCGACGTTCGAGGGCGGAGGGGCCACGTCAGGCCTCTCCACGGGCCAGAGCGGAGAAACGACCTCCCCGGGCCACGTAGTTGGGGAACATGTCGAAGCTGGAACAGGCGGGGGAAAGGAGAAGAATGTCACCGTCCTCCGCCAGGCCCTTTGCTTCCGATACCGCGTCCTCGAATGGCCCATCCACCACACGAAGGGCCACGCTGCCCTCCAGGGCCGCCGCCATCCTGTCCCTGACCTCCCCGAAGACGACCACCCCTCTGACACCCCGGTGGAGGGCTCGACGAAGCGGCTCCAGCTCCTCGCCCTTGTCCTTTCCACCGAGCATCAGGACCAGCGGGCCCTCGAGACTGCCCAGGGCCCCTACCGTAGCAGCCACGTTGGTGGCTTTGGAGTCGTTCACCCATCGAAGACCGCCCGCAGTCCCAACCAACTCCAGCCGATGAGGGAGGGGTTGGAATCCCCTCAAACCCTCAGAAATCGAGGCTGCTGACCCTCCCGCCACGCGAGAAACCAAGGAAGCGGCCAGGGCGTTCGCCGTGTTGTGCCGGCCTAGCGTGGAAAGTTCCTCCTCCGGCAGGAGAACCTCCATCGCACCCCCAGGAAGCCTCAGGGTCAGGTCCCCCTCATAAAGGAACGCATGAGTCCTCCCCGGAGGGTCCGGATTATCTGCCATGTCCTTGGTGCTGAACCGGAAGCGGCGTCCCACAGCATCACCGGCGAGGGCCTCCACCGCCGGAGAGTCGCCATTCAGAACCCATTGGCTCTCCGGACCGGCGTTTTCGAAGAGACGCTTTTTGTCCCCGTAGTAGGCTGTCATCGACGGATATCGGTCCAGATGGTCCGGGGCCAGGTTGGTCACCAACCCGATGGTTGGACTGAAATTCACGATATCGGCCAACTGGAACGACGAGACCTCCAACACGAACCAGTCCGGTACGGGGGCCATCAGGGCCAAACCGGAGGCCGGGGGCCCGAATTCAGCCCCGATGTTTCCACCCAGGCCCACCTCGAACCCCGATCCCCTGAGAAGGTGGGCCGTCATGGCGGACGCGGTCGTCTTTCCGTTGGTTCCCGTCACGGCAATCAGTGGACCCTTGAGGAACCGAAAGGCGAATTCAGGCTCGGATATCCATCGTCTTCCAGCAGCCCGGAGGGCCTGGAGCACCGGAGTGTCCGGGGGGATTCCAGGACTAACCACCACGGTGTCTGCTTCGGCCACTCGTTCCAGATCGTGGCCTCCGAGTTCCACCCGGGCTCCCATGCTTCGGAGCTCGGCTGAACCAACTGCAGCTGAGGGTTCAACCTGCGAATCCGAGACATAGACTTCTCCTCCGTTGGTCAGGGCCAAACGTGCTGCGGCCGCCCCGCTGGCGCCGAGTCCGAGTATCGAAATCCTTTTCCCTTCCAAAAGCTTCATCTGCCGCCCCGGGGGCTATCCTCCCATGCCCACCGGCCTTCCTTTCTTTCCGCCTCATCGGATTTTCAGCGTGGAGAAGCCGATCATCGCAAAGAGGATCCCCAGAATCCAAAACCGGACCACGATCTTGGCCTCGGCCCACCCCAGCTTCTCGAAGTGGTGGTGGATGGGAGCCATGAGAAAAACCCGCCTCCCGGTCCCATACTTTCTCGTTGTGTATTTGAACCAGCCGGTCTGCAGGATGACGGAGAGGCCTTCGATGACGAAGACACCTCCGACGATGACCAGGAGGAATTCGGCTTTCAGAAGGATGGCCATGACCCCGAGGGCCCCGCCCAGAGCGAGGGACCCCGTATCACCCATAAAGACCGTGGCCGGGTGGGCGTTGTACCAGAGGAAACCGATGGCCGAGCCTGCCAGGGCCGCGGCGTAGATGGCCAGATTCTCGGCCCCCGGGAGGTAGAACAACCCCAGGTAGGCCGACGCATCGACGCGCCCGATGAAGTAAGCGAAAACCCCGAAGGTGACCACGGCGATGGCCGAGAGGCCCGCAGCCAGGCCGTCCAACCCGTCGGTGAGGTTGACGGTGTTCGAGGTGCTCGCCACGACCACAGGTACAAAGACCACATAGGCCGGAATCCAGAACACGGCCACCCAGTCCGCGAAGAAGGGAACCTGGGTCCAGTTGGCCGGAACTGGCCAAATCGGCCATTGAATGAGAACCAGGGCCAATCCAAGGCCGAACACCACCTGGCCGGCCATTTTGTACTTTGCCACCAACCCCCGGGATTTCTTCTGGACCACCTTCAGGTAGTCGTCCAGGAAACCCAGGAGGCCCATCCAAAAAAGCGCCGCCAGGGCCACGATGGTGAATCCGTTGGTCAGGTCTGCCCAGAGGAGCGTGGAAAAACCAGCGGCCATGATGATGAGGACCCCACCCATAGTGGGGGTCCCCGACTTTTGGAGGTGGGTCTGGGGCCCGTCGGTCCTGACGATCTGGCCCACCTTCATTCTGGTAAGCCATTTGATGGTCGGGGGTCCCAGGACGAACGCCAGCAGAAGAGCGGTCACCACAGCCCCTCCTGCCCGGAAGGTGATGTACCGGAAGAGGTTGAAGACGATGTGGACGTCGGAGAACTGGGGCAGGAGGTGGAAGAGCATGTCAGGACACCTCCCCCGGCCCGAAACGACCCTCCAGAACAGGGATCAACGACTCCATGGCCACGCCTCGGGAGGCCTTCAGAAGGACCACTTCTGTGCCTTCCAAGGCCCGGAGCAAGACTTCCCGGGCCTGATCCAGCTCGGGCGCCACGAGAAGCTCGGGCGCCCCCTTCGAAGAGGTGATGTCCTCCGCAGCATCGGCAAAGAGGCCCGTGGCCACCACGAGGTCCAGCGGGTACGAAAGGGTCTCTTCCAGCGCCCTCCGATGGAGGACCCTGCTTTCTTCACCCAACTCGAGCATGCTCCCCAACACAGCCACGCGCGGGCCCGACCGCTTGATGCCGGAAAGGAGGTCCAAAGCCGCCCTGAGGCTTTGCGGATTGGCGTTGTAGCAGTCCACAAGGAGAGTCAGGCCCCCGAGGGAGCGGAGCTCGTTCCGCATTCCCCCTGCCCCGATCTTTCCGATTCCCCGGGCAGCCTCCTTAGCAGGGACACCCAATACGTCAGCCACACAGAGCGCCAAAAGGGCGTTCTGGACGGTGTGGCGTCCCGGCATTCGTAACTCGACGGACTCTCCCCTCCAGCGGAATCCGTAGCACCCGTCATCTGACACATCAGGGGATTCCGGCCGGTTCTCAGGCCCTGCCCGACCACTCCATCCAGTCACGACGACCTCTGGAACCAGCTCTCTGGCTTTCTCCTCCAGCTCGGGGGGCTCGTCCCCGACCACGGCCACGCCTTCCCCGGAAAGACCACGGAAGAGATCCAGTTTCTCCTCCATGACGCCGTCCAGGGATCCCAGCTTCTCGAGGTGCACCTCACTGACCGTGGTGATGACACCAATCTGGGGCTCGGCAATGTGGGTAAGGGCCCGAATCTCCCCGGGCTCATTGGTCCCCATTTCCAGGATCAGGACCTCCGCATCAGCCGGGGCCTCCAGAAGGGTGAGAGGCAGGCCAATCCGGTTGTTGAAATTCCCTTGGGTCGCGTGGACGTCCAGGGTTCCGGAGAGGGTTTCCTTCAAGAGGTCTTTTGTAGTGGTCTTCCCGGACGACCCCGTGATTCCCACCACCCGGGAAGAGAGGGCTCTCCGGCGGTGGTGGGCCAAGCTCCCGAGAGCCTCGAGAGTGTCGGACACCAAATAGAAAGGGAAGCCCTCACCTGTGGCGCTCTCCCTGGACACTACCGCTCCCGCGGCTCCGCGGTTCAGCGCATCCGGTAGGAACTCGTGCCCATCGAATTGTTCCCCGCCCAGGGCTACAAACAGATCACCGGCCTCCACTTTCCTGCTGTCGGTGGAGATACGGGCGTACTCCACTCCGGATCTACCCCTTCGACGGGGTAGTCCCAAAGCATCCCGAACTCCCGTGTCCGTCCATCGGAAGCTCATGACCCCTCCTCCTCACCGATCCCAAGAAGCTCCCGGACAATGGCCACCTCATTGAAGGGTTGCTTCTCCAGGCCTACTACCTGGTGGGTCTCATGTCCTTTTCCGGCCAAGAGAAGGAGGTCGCCGGGCCGAGCTTCATGGAGAGCTTCGGCGATAGCGCCCCACCGATCTGAATTGCGCCGGTACGGTGCCTCCCCCATGCCCTCCACTACATCGTCGATGA
>JBDHGR010000164.1:0-8526 GCA_039589815.1 Gemmatimonadota bacterium
ACCCGGTTGTTGATGAGGATGTCCGGTTTCATGGACCGGACGAACCCGTACATATCCAGCCCCATCTCATGGGTCCACTCGGGAATCCACTCGCCGTCGAACCAGAGCACAGCAGGATCGTATTCACGAACCAACTCCCTGATCTGGGGCTTGAGGTAGTCCTCGGCGTAGCGGGGGAATTCGGGGTTGCTCTTTTCTCTGGTGTTGTAGGTGGGATAGTGGGGGCCCTGGGCGTCGGGGTGATGCCAATCCATGATGGAGTGATAGAAGCCCAGTCGGATCCCGGCTTCGTTGGCAGCGTCCGAGAGCTCCCGCAGGATGTCACGGTCGAAGGGAGACGCATCCATGATGTCGTATTCCGACACCTCCGAGTCCCAGAGGGCAAAGCCGTCATGGTGTTTCGAGGTGATGATGATGTACTTCATCCCGGCGTCCTTGGCGATGCGCAACCACGCGTCGGCATCGAACTGGACCGGGTTGAAACGGGAAGCGTAGCTCTCGTACTCGGCCACCGGGATCTGAGCGGAGTTCATGATCCACTCACCGATGCCACGGACGGGCTCACCCTGGTAGACGCCTGCGGGCACGGCATAGGGCCCCCAGTGGATGAACATCCCAAACCGAGCTTCCCGGAACCACTCCATGCGTGCGTCGAAGTCGTCCCGTGATTCGTTGAGGAAGTCGGTTGCCCCCCCGATGTCCTCGGGTTCCGGAGCCGCACAGCTCGTCCCCACGAGGCCGGCAAGGAACATCACCAACAGCACTCTGGCGGTGGGTTTGGTCATGAGATTTCACCATTCAGGTGGAAAGGGAACCGAACCGAGGCCAGGGAGTCGTTTCCTCGGAACAGAGTGATGCCCTCTGGAATTCTGAAGACATCTTCTTCCGTCAATCCCTCCACTCCATCGACGAAGATGACCTGGCTTCCATCTTCATCGTATCGGCCGGTGATGACGGTGAAGATCTCGATAAAGGCCTGATCACCGCCGCTAACTGGCATCACATGGATCCATTTGACCTGATTGAAGGATCCACTCTCGTAGGTCCAGGACTTGTCGTCATCATTGGCCCTGGGCCCCGCACCCCACGCCCCCTCTCCCAGAAACAGGGTGCCATTCTGGTCGTCCCGCATGAAACCCTGCTCGCTGCCCTCCTCCGTAGACGGCCTCAGGGGGTAGGTGATCTTGTGCATGTGGGAATCGGCGTCGATGGAGAGATCCAGACCGTATTCGTAGAACAATCCAGCCCATTGTTCATACTGGTGGTCTTGTTCGGGTTTCCTCCTGGTATGCGGCCGGAAGGGCTTGTGATAACCCGCCATCTTGAAGGTGAAATCCCGGTGGGCGTCCAGGTCACCCTGGAGCCATTCCCGCTGAAGTCCCCCTTCGTCGATCTCGGAATTCAGGGCAATGAGGTGAAAGAAGTCACCGCCCAAGGAGAGGGAATAGTAGAGGTTCGTGCTGTCCCCGTATTGGAACGGCGCGTCGAATACCTTGTTCAGGATACTCCTGTTTCCATTCTCATGGTTTCCGTGCAGGGGCACGATGGGGATTCTGCGCCCGTCCGATGTGGTGGCCAGGGAATCCCAATCCATCAACCATTGGTGCCAATAGTCGGGGTTCGTGCCGTTACCGGTTGTGAAATCACCATTGAAGAGAACGAAGAGAGGTCTGAGCTTTGAGACCATCTCATTGGAAGCACGGCCTGCGGCCAGGGCCGGTTCCACACTTTTGGTGTCGCCTCCGGCCAGGAAGGTGAAGGCCTTCGGTTCGCTTGGAGCCGTGCGAAAGTAGAACCGATCGCTGACACCCTTGGAATCCTGGATTACGAAAAAGTACCTCTGATCCGGCTCCAGATTCTGCAGCTTGGCATACCGGGTGTTCATCCCGTAGTAGCCATCGAGCTTACGGGAGGGGGATTGGCTGTTCGGGTATTCCCAGTACCGGCGGCCGAAATCCTGGGTGCCATAGAGCACGCGGGATGGCTCCCCCTGCCATTGGTCCCAGATGATGGTCATGGTGGAGGTTGGATCATCGTTCCAGACCAGGCGGTATTTGTCGGACGCAGCGTGCTCCGCCGGAACCTGCCTGCAGGAGGTCAGGGCGATGATGGCTACCTGAGTCAGGATCAAATGAGCAGCTCGGTGATTCCTAGCCTTCATGGGCCTGCCCTTGGGATCGAGCGTCAGAGGTGAAGAGAGAAACCGCCTCCGGTCGTGTGAATCCGGATTGGGCCTTGAAGATGCGGCTCGAGCCCGCCGGTTCCCGCCAGAGTACTTCCTGATCCCCGTACCGCACCCTCGTTTCTTTCCCCAGGATGGAGTGGATAACAGCCTCCTCCAGGCCGCCATCCCGCCAACGGACGTCGATCTCGAATCCTCCCCGGGCCCGCAGCCCCCGTACCGAGCCCGTGGGCCACTGCGGCGGGAGAGCGGGCAGCAGATGGATTACACCCGTATGGCTCTGGAGAAGCATTTCTGCGATACCTGCCGTCCCCCCGAAGTTTCCGTCGATCTGGAAGGGTGGGTGGTTGTCGAACAGGTTCGGATGGGTGGACTTCACCAGGAGCTCACCGAGATGATGATGGGCCGCTTCTCCCTCCCGGAGACGCGCGTAGAAATTGATCATCCACGCCCGGCTCCAGCCGGTGTGGCCTCCGCCGTGCTCCAGTCGAAAGGCCAGAGATTTCCTGATGGCCTCCATGAGCTCAGGTGTGCCCTCCTGGGTAAACTGCCTGCCGGGGTGCAGGCCGTAGAGGTGTGACATGTGCCGATGGCCAGGTTCGGCCTCTCCGAAGGGCCGGGACCATTCCATGAGCCGGCCGTCGGGCCCGATCATGGGTTCCTGAAGCTGGTCCCTGGCAACCCTGACCTGGTCCACCACATCGTCACCGGACAATCCGAGAACATCGGCCGACTCCAGGAGGTTCGTGAAGAGGTCCCAGACGATCTGCTGGTCCATGGCGTTGCCCATTCCCACGTCGGCCTGTTCTCCCTCACTTGTGATGAAGACATTCTCGGGGCTGCTCGACGGCCCGCTGACGAGACGGCCGGTCTCCGGATCCTCCGTCAGGTAGTCCAGGAAGAAGAGGGCGGCCTCCCGCATGACGGGAAACGCCCGCTCCCGCAGAAACCTCAGGTCCCCCGTGAACCGCCAGTGCTCGAAAAGATGCCGGGAGCACCAGGCACCTCCCAATGGCCACATCCCCCACACCGTCCGGCCGATCGGTACGGTGAACCACCACGCGTCGGTGGTGTGATGGGCCATCCATCCCCGGGCTCCATAAAGTTCCCGTGCGGTCTTCCGGCCCCGGATCACCAGGTGGTCCACCATATCGAAGAAAGGTTCGTGGCACTCCGACAGGTTGGTGACCTCCGCCGGCCAGTAGTTCATCTGAACATTGATGTTCGTGTGGTAGTCGGCGTTCCACGGCGCTTCGATGTGCTCGTTCCAGATCCCCTGCAGGTTGGCTGGGAGAGTCCCCGGCCTCGAGGACCCCATGAGCAGGTAACGGCCGAACTGGAAGTAGAGTGCGAAGAGAGCCGGATCGGCGGCCCCGCCCCTGAACTCGGCCAACCGGACATCCGTGGGCTTCTCCCCCTGCGGGGTGGTTCCCAGGTCGATGGAGACGCGGTCGAAGAGACTGCGGTGCTCGGCGATGTGGACGGCCTTCAGGTCCGGGTATTCTATCTGGGAAGCCGCCTCCACGTGGGACAAGGCCGCTTCCAGAGGGTCCTCCCCGCGGTAGTCCGTAGCGGCTCCGATCAGAAGTGTCTGGGCCTGCCCGGATTCCCGCCTGATCTCCACCACACCGGCGAAGCGGGTTCCGGGGTGCCCCTCATTGACGGCCCGCCCCTTCATGACGATGCGGTTCCCGTCGAACTCCACCGATCCTTCGGGGAGCTCGGAGCGGGTGAGGCTGATGGCCGAATCCAAGTCTCCCTCAGCCTCGATTCGCACCACGATCACATCAGCCACATAGCTGGCGAACACTTCCCGGCGTACGCTCCGCCCTGCCGCCGTCCACGCGGTGCTCACGATTCCGTCACCGAGGTCGAGAGAGCGCCTGTAGTCCGGGATGGATCGGGCGGAGGAGGGGGCGTCGCGCCGATTCGTCCCGATGAAGAGATCGCCCAGCGTCTGGTGGCTGCGGGTCAGACGCTCGCTCATGTACCGCTCTTGCATGATGCGCTGTGCTTCCGCCACCTGACCGGAAAACCACAACTCCCGTGCTTCCGCCAGGTCGGCCGGTTCGACCTGCCTCTCCCGTTCCAGGGGACTTCCTCCCCAAAGAGAATCGACATTGAGCTGAATGCGCTCCCTCTCCACCCCGCCGAAGATCATGGCACCCAAGCGACCGTTCCCCACGGGGAGAGCCTCGGTCCATTCCCCGGCGGGGCGTCGATACCAGAGGGTCGGCCCGGGAGCCAGCCGGGGGGATCCGTTCAGGTGGTCGGTCCCGGAAGGAAACCTCAGGGCGAGGCCCCCCAGAAGAGCGCATCGGAGAAAGTCCCGACGTGAGAAATCCATAAGCCGAACTGAACAAAGTTTGAAAAGTGGAAGCCTGGGTCGAAGGTCCATACCAGGCAGGTCTGAGGCCACATTGACCGAGCCCTTGGCCCTCGTCACTTTCACAGCTTAGGCGTCCCATCTGTCGCGAGGCAAATCACCAGGCGGAGACCTGGTGACGGCATCGTGGGGACGGCAAGGCTTCGATCCCAAGGGAACCCCTGGAGTCCACCGTGAACAGCGACACTTTTCGACTGGACGGCAAGGTGGCCGTGGTAACCGGTGGAGCCAGTGGCATCGGCCAGGCCATCGCCCTGACCTTCGGATCGAGGGGGGCTGTCGTCTACATCCTCGATCTGGATGAAGAAGCCACCGGAGCCACCGTTCGGCAGATCGTCGACGGGGGGGGCACCGCAGTGGGTCACCGATGCGACGTGGCAGAGGAAGCCGACGTGGCACGGGCCTTCGGCGACATATCCCGTCAGGGTGGCATCGATATCCTCGTCAACAACGCGGGCATCGCGCACATCGGGAATGTGGAAACCACCACCGGAGAGGACTTCGACCGCATCTCTTCCGTGAACGTGAAGGGGGTTTACCACTGTATGCGGGCCTGCATCCCTGGCATGAAGGAGGGGGGCGGAGGGGTCATCCTGAACATGGCCTCCATTGCCGCCTCTGTAGGCATCGCCGACCGCTTCGCCTACTCCATGTCCAAGGGCGCCGTCCTGGCCATGACCTACTCCGCCGCGAAGGACTACGCTTCCGACAATATCCGGGTCGTCTCCATCTCCCCGGCCCGCATCCACACGCCCTTCGTGGACGGGTTCCTTCGGGACAACTACCCGGGCCGGGAAAAAGAGATGTTCGGAAAGCTCTCGGCAACCCAGCCCATCGGTCGTATGGGTGCTCCACAGGAAGTGGCTGATCTGGCCCTGTATCTCTGCTCCGACGCTGCCGCCTTCGCGACCGGAACGGATTACCCCATCGACGGCGGTTTCATCAGGCTGAATTCCTGACCCGGGAGGTATCATGAAGCTGATCCGTTTTGGCGAGCCCGGCCAAGAAAAGCCAGGCGTGGTCAGTCCGGAAGGCCTGCGCTGGGACGTCTCCGCTTTCGGAGAGGACTGGAACGAAGTGTTTTTTGCCAGCGAGGGTCTCGCCCGCCTGGGCACGTGGCTAGCCCAGTACGGTCTCCTCTGTCCGCTACTGGATGACGGCGTTCGCCTGGGCCCGTGTGTCACCCGTCCCTCCAAGATCATCTGCATCGGGCTCAACTACGCCGGCCACGTGGAGGAAACCGGGGCATCCATGCCCACGGAGCCCGTGGTCTTCTTCAAGGCCACAACGGCCCTGTGCGGTCCCAACGACGACATCGTCATCCCCCCGGGTTCGGAGAAGACCGACTGGGAGGTGGAATTAGCCGTCGTTATGGAAAGACGAGCGAGCTATGTGTCCGAGGAAGAGGCCATGGAGTACGTGGCGGGTTACGCTCTTCACAACGATTACAGTGAACGGAACTGGCAACTGGACCGGGGAGGGCAGTGGGTGAAGGGAAAGAGCTTCGACACCTTTGCCCCTATTGGTCCCTTCCTCGTCCCAAAAGGGGCGGTGCCGGATCCCCACCAGCTGGGACTATGGCTCTCCGTCAACGGCGAACAGCTCCAGGAAAGCAACACCTCGGACATGATCTTCAAGGTCCCGGCGTTGGTGAGCTATCTGAGCCGGTTCATGACGCTCCTACCCGGTGACATCATCTCCACCGGCACCCCGTCCGGGGTCGGCCTGGGTCTCGACCCTCCCCGGTATTTGCGGCCTGGCGACTTGGTCGAGCTAGGGATCGAGGGCCTGGGCACGTCCCGGCAGAAAGCCGTGGCCTTCGAGGACCTGGGACCCCCTACCAAGGCCCCGGAGGCTCCCTGAGCCCATGAGAATCGACGCCCACCAGCACTTCTGGCATTTCGATCCGGTCCGAGACGACTGGATCACCGGGGAGATGACCGCGATTCGGACGGACTTCCTGCCGGAGGACCTTCAGCCGCTCCTGGAGGCCGTGGGGATCGAGGGGTCGATAGCGGTGCAGGCCGACCCGTCTGAAGACGAGACCCGCTTCCTTCTCAACCTGGCCGAAGACCATCCTTCCATCCTGGGGGTGGTGGGCTGGGTGGACCTGCTGGGTCCGAAGCTGGGAGACCGCCTGGAGCACTTCTGCCGCTTCGAACGCTTCAGGGGGGTGAGGCACATTGCTCAGGCCGCGGCGGATCACTTCCTGGCCCGTGGAGACATCGTGCACCGAATCGGGATGTTGCGGGAGTTCGGCCTCACCTATGACGTCCTCATCTACCCCCGGCAACTGCCTGCCGCCCTCTCCATGGTGCAGAGGCTTCCCGATCAGCCCTTCGTGGTCGACCACCTGGCGAAGCCCCTGATTCGGGAGGGGAAGATTGAACCGTGGGCAAGCCTCATGAGAGAGATTGCCGCACACCCGAACGTGTGGTGCAAGGTCTCCGGGATGGTGACGGAAGCGGATTGGGGCAGATGGCGGCAGGAAGACATGCGGCCCTACCTGGACGTGGTCTTCGAGGCCTTTGGTCCCGACCGATTGATGTTCGGCTCCGATTGGCCCGTGTGCCTCCTGGCTGCAGGTTACCAGGAGGTTTGGGAGCTGGTGGATGCTTATGCGGCCCACCTCTCGCCGGCGGACCGAGAGAAGCTATTTGGGAGCAATGCCGCCATCTTTTACGGGTTGCAAGACTGATTCGGACTGGACGGTTGGCAGGTCAGGCCGTCGCCGTTCCACCGAAGGAGTTTGAGATGGACCTGGCGCTTGCTGGAAAAGTCGTGGTGGTGACGGGCGGGGCAAAGGGCATCGGCGAGGCCATCGTTCGAGTCCTGGCTGACGAGGACGCCACTCCGGTTATTGTGGATCGGGACGAAGCCGCAGCCACTGGTTTGCGGGATGACCTCGAGGCGGCCGGGCATCGGTGCGAGGTGATCGTGGGGGATCTGGCGGCGCCCGGGTTCTGCATGGCAGCCGTGGAGGAAGTGATCCAGGCGGCGGGCCAAATCGACGCCCTGGTGAACAACGCCGGCTTGAACGATGGCGTGGGTGTCGAAAACGGAAGCGTTGAAGACTTTCTCGCCTCACTCCGTGGGAATCTATTGCACTACTTCGAGATGACCCGTGTTGCCCTTCCCGCCTTGAAGGAGGCCCGGGGAGCCATCGTGAACATGGCCTCGAAGGTGGCCCTGACGGGGCAGGGCGGAACCTCGGGTTACGCTGCCTCCAAGGGAGGGATCCTCGCCCTGACCAGGGAGTGGGCGGTGGACTTCCTGCGCTATGGCATCCGGGTGAACGCGGTGATCCCCGCCGAGGTCATGACCCCACAGTACCGGGCTTGGCTCGACACCTTCCCCGAACCCCAGCGAATGCTGGAAAGGATCGCTGAAAAGGTCCCGTTGGGAGGACGGATGACCGAGCCGGCAGAGGTAGCCGCCAGCGTCGCATTCCTGCTGTCACCGCAGGCCGGTCACATCACGGGTCAGCACCTGGTGGTGGATGGGGGATACGTGCACCTGGATCGGGCCCTCAGCTGAGGCATTCGCCCCGGGCAGTGCCCCGGTGGGTGGTGCCCCGGTGGGTGGTGCGCCGGGGTCACGCGCCGCGGATCCAGGCGCCGCGGGCTCGCTCGCCGAGCCAATCAGAAGGCCATAAGTCCTAGTCGGACCAGCAGTTAACGTCAAGGAATGTGCCATGCTCAAAAGTGGAATCCTTAACCCTCACCTACTCAGCCTCCTGGCGCGGGTCCGACACACCAACACCCTGGTGGTGGCCGATCGGGGGTTCCCGTCATGGCCGGAGCTGGAAACGGTGGACATCTCGTTGGTGGACGACGTGCCGACGGTCCGGCAGGTGTTGGCGGCCCTGAAGGAGGGCTTCGTCTGGGGAGCCGCCTATATGGCCGAGGAGTTCAAGGCCGAGAACCGGGATTCCATCCAACGGGAGTACGCCGAGCTG
>JBDHGR010000165.1:0-29306 GCA_039589815.1 Gemmatimonadota bacterium
GGGGCGCTGGGCCCCCGCCTTGAAAGGCTGACATGCCCGAACTCAGGAAAGAGCTGACGCTCTACGGCCTCACCATGGTGGCCATAGGCTCCTGCGTGGGGTCCGGGATCTTCCTCACCCCCGCCCAGATTGCCGGCCAGCTTCCATCCCCATGGATGATCCTCCTGATCTGGACCCTCGGCGGGATCATCGCCCTCACCGGGGCCCTCACCTTCGCGGAGCTCGGCTCCATGTTTCCCGGGGCCGGCGGCGTTTACGTATACCTCAGAGAGGGGTACGGGGACCTGGCGGGGTTCCTGTATGGATGGGCATATCTCCTCGTCATCACCTCGGGCTCCATCGCCGCCCTCACCATCGCCTTCGCTACCTACCTGGCCTTTATCTTCCCCATGGGCGAATCCGCCATACTGGTGGTTGCGGTCCTCGCCATCGTGGTGGTTACCGTCGTGAACATTGTCCGGGTAAAAGCGGGGGAGGTCTTCGCAACCACCTTCACCGGTCTGAAACTCCTTGGAATCGCCGGACTGGTTCTCGTGGGATTGGTCTGGGGGGATGCGGGAACCATGGGCCTGTCAAGCGGAGTGGCGGGCCCTTCCCAGGGCCTGATGGCGGCGTCTGGCTTGGCCCTCATAGGGGTTTTGTGGTCTTACGGTGGTTGGCAGCATGCGTCCTTCGTGGCGGAGGAAGCCATCGATGCCCGGCGCACCGTGCCCCGTGCCATGATCTTGGGGGCCTTGGTGGTGGCCGGCGTGTATATCCTCACGAACCTCGCCTACCTTTTCCTCCTCCCGGTCTCGGCCATTGCCGCCTCCGATAGCGTCGCCGCCGATGCCGTGAGCACCGTGATCCCCTTCGGCGGCACCCTCATCGCCATCGTTATCGCCATCAGCGTCTTCGGTACGGCCGGGATCTACACTCTCTCAGCCCCCAGGATCTACTACGCCATGGCCTCCGACGGGATCTTCTTCAAGAAACTGGCGGAAGTGCACCCACGGTTTCGAACCCCTGTCAACGCCATCCTGACCCAGTCCGCCTGGGCAGTGTTCCTGCTTCTTTTCTGGGGCACGTTCGAAGACATCATCACGTACGTGGTGTTCATGGATTGGGTGTTCTTTGCCCTGGCCGGGGCCGGTGTGTTCATCTTTCGCTGGAAACGGGGAGATGCCGAGCGGGGCTACAGGACCCTGGGCTACCCTTTCACGCCCATCGTGTTTATCGGGATATCCGGGCTGTTCGTTCTGAACACCCTGATCGAACGCCCACTCCACGCCTGGGTAGGGCTGATCTTCATGGCCCTGGGCGTGGGAGTGTATGTCTATTTCAAGAAGGTAGGGTCCCGCCTCTAACCCTGAGCCAGAATCCCCTCCAGCGTGCAAGGTAGGGTCCCGCCTCTAACCCTGAGCCAGAATCCCCTCCAGCGTGCCGGCGTAGCTTTTCCCTTCGTCACTGTCACTGACGAGTTCGATTTGGTCAGGGCCGCTCACGCCCAAGCCAACCTCCACGGCCCGGGCCATCTGCTCCTGGTGGAAGATGGGAGTGCCCATGATGGCATCGTTTGCCCCGAGGTCTTTGAGGATGGCCAAACCCACGGCATCTACCGCCACCCTGTCGGTTCCGGCCACCACCACATTGCCCGGCTTCATCGTGCCCCGTGTGGGGCCGCCGTCAACGAAGGTCTCGACGCCGTCCATGACGATGAGTTGAGGCGTGAAGCCCTGGTTCAACTCGGCGATCATCCGGCGCATGTCGGGGGAGCGGTGCATTCCACGCCGGATGGGCTTGGGAGTGAGGCCCACCGAGAGCTTCATGGACATGGTGAAAACTCCACCAAAACCGTGGGTCTTGAGACAGCAGGTGGAGACATTATACTCGGCATTCACCACCTGGCGGGGAAGATGAAAACCCTCGGGCCAGTGGGTACCGTCGGGCTGGAAGTGGATCCAGTCCGAGTCCGGGATCTCGTCGTAGTTCACGACAGAGAACCCCATGTCGCTGGCCAGGTCGGGAATCCCCTTTTCATCCATGACCTCACCCGTGTTCGGGGGGCCGCTCGACTCTCCGAGGGTGATGCCCTTGGCGTCCCGCTCCTGCAGCTCCGTGACTAGCTGTATGATGGTGTCGTTGGCGGTGCCGGCGGGGGCATCGTCGGCCGTGTTGAAGTTGGGCTTGATGACCACCTGTTTTCCGGCCATGCCGGTGGGGCTCAACAAGGCCATGGCACGAGCCACCCCGTCCTTGCGGTTGGTGGTTCGGATCACAGCCACCACGGAGGCCCGGGCATTTCGACGAATTCCCAGCGATCCAAAACCTGTGTGTGGGAATAAGATGAGGCTTGCAGCAGCGCCTCTCAGAAAGTCCCGCCGGTGGATGGAGTCGTGGTATCGAAGGGGCATGCTTTCCTCCATGGCGTACTGTGACACACGAGCATCGGCACTATCGCAGACGGAGGAATAATACGGCAAACCACCAGGATGGGAAAATGTTTCCGGAGGAGAGCGGTGTTTCAGACCTCAAACGAGCAGGAAGGTCACTGCGATGTAAAAGACGTAGATCGTGGTGAAGGTGATCCCCGTCCTGCGACCAATGGGCCTTTTGAGAAAAGCGAACGTGGCAATGGCGATGGACACCGCCAGCATGACAGGGAGATCGAAGTAGGGGAAGCTGGCGGGCACACGGATGGACCAGCGGCTTGACGCGGCGGCCACGCCCATGATGGCCAGGAGGTTGAAGATGTTGCTCCCGATGATGGTTCCCAAAGCCACCTTGCTCAGGCCCACGATGGCCTCGGACACTCCCAGGCTGAGGGCTACATCCACGGTGCCCTTGACGACGTAGTGAGCTCCCACGGGGAGGCCAATGATTCCCACGATGATGAACAGGGAAATGAATCGGCGCTGGGTGGGGACGCCCAGGACTGCCACAGGAGGGGGCCTGGCATCAACGTCCTTCTGGGCTTGAGCAACCTCCCGAAGCGTGGGAATCAGAAACAACCCGAAGCCGACGAGGAGGGCAATTCCCGCGGGGCGACTCAGGGCATCTTGAGCACAGAGAAAGAAGAACAGGATGCTGACCCCGATCATGACGATGCTGTCACGTCGGATAGGATCTCCGGGATAGGCCAGAGGGAACACGATGGCCGAGATCCCAGCGACCAGCAGCACGTTCGCGATGTTGCTCCCCACGACATTTCCTACGACGATGCCGGGGTAGCCTTCATAGACTGCGTGAACGCTCACCACCAGTTCCGGGAGGGACGTGCCCAGGGCCACCACTGTCAGGGCGACGACCATGGGGGAGACGTTCGCTCGCTGAGCCAGGCCTACGGCGCCCCTGACCAGAAGCTCGCCTCCGAACAGCAGGTAGATGAAACCACCGACGAGCTGGAGAAGGCTGACGTAGATCAGGGGTCCCCTCTCAGTTTGGCTTCGGTCTTTTCGAGACGGTCTTTGAGATACTCGATCCGGTCTTCCGCGTCCTTCCGCTCTCTGTGGAGGTCGGTGACGTCCCGTGCAATGGCGTAGATGAGACCGGCCTCCGGCTCAGGGTGGGCCGTCCAGGCCAAGCGCTTCACGCTCCCGTCCAGACACATATACCGGTTTTCGAAGGAGATGGTGGGGAGGCCCTGAGCCAGCCTGCCGATCTCGTTTTCCGTCTTTTCCAGGTCGTCGGGGTGAACGAACTCGAGAAAACTCCGGCTCATGAGTTCCTCGGAGCTCCAGCCCAGGATTAGCTCAAAAGCGGGATTGACGCGCTTGAAGTACCCGTCATGGCCGGCGATGCAGAGCATATCCCGAGAGAGATCGAAATAGTTCTGGAATTCCTTCAGGAGCGAGACCTGCTGCTCCAACTCCTCTGCCATCTGGTTGAAGTTTCGAGCCAGGAGCCCGACTTCGTCCTGGGACGTGGCCGGTGCGCGAACACTCAGGTCTCCATCTTTGATCCGAGACGCGGCGTGGGCCAGTTGGTGAATAGGCTTGGCAAAGCGGAGGCCCAGGATGGTTCCGAACAAGATGGCCAACGCCCCCAGGGAGATCACCACGTCGGTAAGGTTCCACCCGAACTCCCTTGCCGCGGCGCGGGCCTCGTCCTCTTTGATTTGAACCACCACGCCCCAGTCCAGGTCGGGAAGGTGGCGAGGGGCAGCCCAGACCTTTTCTCCTTGTGAGTTGACGAGGTCGTCCGGCAGAGGCCCCTCAATCACCGCCATGGCGTAGCTCAAGGGGTCGGAGGAGCCTCCGAGGCCAACCTCCTCCCACGAAAGACTGTCCCCGGGCGCCACCCGTGTGAGGACGCGGACGGCCCCATCGGTATCCCAGATGGCGATGCGCGTTTCCCCTGACAACCCGAGACCTTCCCGTCCTCGAGCGAGGCGAACCAGGGGTTCCGTGTTAAGCCTGACATGGAGTACCCCAACCAGCTCCCCAGTGGTGTTTCCGTCGTCGGTAAGGGCGGCGGCGTAGGCGACCCTCAGCTCCTCGTGGGCCGGAGAAAGCACGCCGAGGTACACGACGCCGTCCTGCGGGGAAAGGAGTTCGGGCAGCTGTTGGATCAGATCGGTCTGGGTGCTCCAACCGGCTGACGCGACGAAGGTCCCTCGGGCATCATAGACCGCCAGGGACTCTACTGCATCGACGGAACGTTGGGCGTCTGCGAGGATTCGGCCGAGTTGAGCTTTCGCTTCGGGGTTTCCTTCCAGGTTGTCTTCCCCAAGGATTTCCCTGAGCCGGGTACGACTGGCGATGAGCCTAACCCGGTCTTCCCACCCGGAAGCGATCTGCTCCATGCTTTCCTCAACCGAGGCCGCCAGGCCTTCGAGCCGGACCAGTCTCTCGTCTTTGAATCCCTCGGCGGTGGAATACACCATGACCACGCCCAGGGCAGCCATGCTGCCCAGCGCTACGACCACGATCGCAAAAACCAACTTTGTGCGGATGTCCATTGAAACTAAGGATAGAAAAAACCGCCGTCAGGACCAACCGTTTCCTTCACAGGTTCTTCGTTCGCGCTAGATTGGATGAACTCGAACTCTTTCAGGTACCGAAGAAATGACGCGTTTCAGAGTCCTTCTGGTGTTGTTCGTTCTTTTCCTCTCCGGGGTAGGTGTTGCTCATCCGGGCAGGGTGGTTGCCCAGGATGTCGCCGCAGCTGAGCCCGAACCAGACTACGCCAACCACTTTCAGGTCTTCACCGGTGAGGGCGAGCCAGCCTCCCTTCAGGATATCGTTGATGCCATGGCTCATGTGGACGCGGTCTTGGTGGGGGAGATCCACACCGATCCGGTGGGTCATTGGATCGAAGCCGAGCTGTTCAGGAACGCCCTCGAGATGGTGGGGGCCGGGCAGGAGGGTGGTGCCCGACGGGCCGTGGCTCTGTCCTTGGAGATGTTCGAGAGGGACGTACAGGGCATCGTAGACGAGTATCTGCAAGACATCATCACCGAGTCGCAGTTCAAATCGAGCGCACGGCCCTGGGAGCATTACGATGCCGACTACCGGCCCATGGTCGAGGCAGCGAAGGCGGCGGGCGTGCCGGTGCTGGCTGCCAACGCACCCCGTCGGTACGTAAACCGGGTCTCCCGTCTGGGGCCAGGTTCCCTGGAGGATCTCTCTACGTCGGCTCTGAGCACCCTTCCGCCCCTCCCCTATCCTCCGCCCAGCGACGAGTATCGGCGCGAGTGGACGGATCTCATGATGAACATGGATATGGAGTCTCAGTGCCCGGTGCCGGAGGGAGAGGAGGAGGAGCCCGTCGAAGACCCACCCATCACCGATCCTCCCCACGGTCAGCCGGCCACCGACGCACCCGCTGGCTCCCCGGCGGGGATGCCCTCCCACGGGGGTTCCTTCATGGAGAACGGCCTACAGGCTCAGACCCTTTGGGATGCCTCCATGGCTCACGCCATCACTACGTTCCTGGCGATGAACCGTGGCAGCCTGGTGCTTCATATGGTGGGTGGATTCCACGTGAAGAACTTCACAGGAACCCCGGAGAAGGTGCAGTTCTACCTTCCTGGGACCAGGACCCTGGTGGTCCACATGGATCTGGCCGAGGACATCAATTCCTTCGATCCGGAGGAGCACGCTGGGCGAGGCGACTTCGTGATCCTCACGGACAAAGCGCTGGACCTCAACTACGAGCGGAACTGCACCGACGCCGGTTGACCTGGCTTCAGGACCCCGCGTAACCCTCCAGGACGATGGTCCACGCCCATTGACCGGGGATCTCAGCGAAAGGGATGCCCGAAAGATCCACATAAACGTTCTGGCCTTCCACCCGCCAGGACAGATCCCGGTCCAGGCCGAGGATCCGTATGCGTTGGCCGGCCTGGGGGGGTGGAATGGGAAGAGCCAGCTCACGGTCGGGCCACCGGAAGAAGATGGCGTAGAGGTTACCCTCCCGCTGCGTGTAGGCCATGTAGCGTTCAAGAGACCGGTAAATCCCCTGCAGGCCGCTCCCCTCGGTCCTTCTGTTGGAGGTGAAGAGGGCGGACCGGGGGACGACCTCCCGCTCCAGGTTCGGGCTGGACCAAAAGAGCCGCACTGAGGCATTCTGCTTGGCTTCGTGGTATTCGATCCGAATGGGATACTTCCGTTCCGCCGCCAGGCGGGCGGTTTCCTCCCTTTCTGCTGCCGGGATCTCTTGGGCCGATGGGTCGTCGATTCCCCACTGATCCACTACGAGCCGGTCATTGACCCAAACTCGGATTCCGTCATCGGCTTCGGCTTCGAAGGTGTACCGCCCGTTGGAAGGGGGCTGTAGAAACCCGGTCCAGGAAACCGTGAAATCGTCCTCCTTGATGGGGGCCCCGGGCGTGTTTCGGACCCAGTCGAAGTCGATGGTGGGATCGATCCGCTCGAGCGTCACCTCCCTGTCCTCGCCGGTCTTTGTCCATGGCCGGGAGTCATAGATGGCCTCCCAATTCACATCAAGCCACCGACCCAGCTGAACCAACCGCTCCTGTTGGAGGAGAGGAATTTGTCCATCGGCTTGGGGGCCCACATTCAGGATCATACCGCCGCCGGAAGCTACCGCGGTGGAAAACCGTCGCACGAGGTCCTCGGGCGTCATGTACGCGTCGAGGTCCTCGTTCCGGTTCAGGCCGAAGGAACGGCCCAATCCCCGTACCTCGGTCCACGGCCGGTCGGTCTCTTCAATGCCCGAGCTGTACTCGGGGGTCAGGAAGCCAATGTCGCTTCCGGCTCCCCAGCGGTCGTTCACGATGGCCTCCGGGCCCACGGTCTGGAAGTACCAGTCGATCAACTCCCGGGCGTGCCACTGATCGGCGGTGTTCAGCCATTCCCCGTCGCTGAAGAGAACCGTTGGCTTGTACGCGGAGATCAACTCCTTGAACTGGGGGATCATGTGCTGTTCTACATAGGGGCCGATGGCCTCTGGAGGGTCGGTGTACCATCGGTGAAGCGGGTTATTCCACTCCGCCAGGGAGTAGTAGAGGCCCATGCGCAACCCGGCCTTCCGGACGGCGTAGGTGAGTTCGCCAACCAGGTTTCGCTCCGGCCCGACATCCGAGCTGTTCCAGTTCTTGGCATACGCGCTGGGCCAGAGGGCGTAGCCATCGTGGTGCTTGGAGACAAGGACCACGTACTTCGCACCCGCCCGTTCGAAGAGCCGGGCCCATTCGTCGGCGTCGAACAACTCGGCCCGGAAGAGGGGAGCGAAGTCGGCATAGCTGAACCCTTCCCCAAAGTGCTCGTTCATGAAACGGGTCCGGAGGGTGTCTTCCTCCTGGAGTCCCCGAAGAAACCACTCGCCGTACTGTTCCTTACCCGAAAAGGCAGGCACCGAATAGACCCCCCAATGAATGAAGATCCCGAGCTTCGCGTCCTGGAACCATTGGGGATACGGCCGGGCCCTGAGCTCCTCCCAGGTGGGGGTTTCTTGTGTGGGAACAGCCTGCCCGGACGTCTCCTGGGTAACAGCCTTCTGGTCCAGTCCCTGGAGGAGGAGAATGGCGAGAGCGGAGAGGAACGATTTCGAGAGGACCCCACCGCGATTCGAAGAACGGAGTCGCCGATTCATGACTGTGTCTCCCCCTTGGAGATTCTGGACGCCTCGGTCGCCCTGCAACCGGCGTGCATGGGGAAACAATGCCATGGAGTCATGGTGCCGGCAAATGTGGCTTGGCTGTTGGGCGCGAACAACGGGGATCTTGGAGACGTATGATTCATGGGGATATGGGTCGGGGGATCATGACTCGTTCACCGCCATCACGGCGGATTGGGATGTGGATTCAACGATGACAAGGTCGGATCTGGTATTCCTGGACAGGGAGGAGAATAGAGGCACTGCACTGACCCCGGAGAGGTGGAGGGAACGACTCACCGCGCTTTCAGCGCGGGAACGACTCACCGCGCTTTCAGCGCGGGTGGGTGTATGGGGGGTCATAACCGGATTGGGTAGCATCGCTCTTGGGGCTGTCGCGCCGGTCGCGGCAATCGGACTCGCCGGGATCGGTTTCTTCGCAGGGGGTTTGGGAGCCATCGGAACGTCGATTCTTGTGGCCAGAGACCTAAGGAAGGCGTCGCTCCCGCTGAAGCTGGCCGCATTCGTAGGGTTACCTTTCGGGGCCTCCCTCATCACTTTCGTTTGCGGCGCTTTTTGGCGGTGGCCCCTTCCCATCGGCTTGGTTTCGTGGTCTGTTCCCGTGGGGGCTATTCTTGGCGTGACGCTGATGGTCTTGTTACTCACTGGTTTTCTCTCACACGCCTTTTCCGCTCCCGGATCGGACTGGGAGGACTGATGGCAAAAACAACGAAAATGACCCTGCAGCCCACCGATGCGGCGGCGGCCTTCTCCCCCGATCGAGGGGAGCGATCGTTCCGGCCTGAACGAGCCTTGTAGGTCGCGTCCCCTTTCCCGGAACCAACTACCGGCGACTTCACCTCGACCTGTACGAGTTCTACGTCGACGACCTGCCCGATTTTCTTTCCAAGAAAAACGAGGGGCTCCTGAAGATTCAGGCCAGTACCAAGAATCCACAGGATCTCACGGGCAGCATGACCGAGGCGGCCTTTGTCACTGAGTTCCAGGCGAAGGATGGATCCTATGCCCCCACCTTCTTATATAGGGGAGTTTTCAGGAACGTTCTCTTTCAGGATTGGGTGACCCTGAGCTTCCAGCTATATGAACTGGATTCTGACGCCTCCAAGTGTTACGCGAAGATCAAGGGCGTCATCGACGACGTCCCGGAGATCAAGAACCTGGATATATTGAAAGGCATCCCCTATCTGAACCTGGCCACCCAGCTCTTCGACGGGATCATTACCACCTTCGGAAGGAATGCCGACGACCATCTGTGGGGCGAGCTCCCGATCTTGGAAGTCCAACCCACTCCGGGAGGGGCTTTCCTCCGGACCGGTATCTATGTCCTGGCCGAAAAGATGACCAGTAGTGGAAAGCTCCTCGAGTTTGGGGCCGTCCAGTACGAGGACGGACGCATAAACCGGAAGAATGGGAAGAAACTGCCGAACCACCTACTGTTCGGCGTGAGCCTGGTAGAGCATGGGGAGGAGAAAGGATGAGCCGCATCGTGATAGCCCCACCGTCTTCCGCAGCCGTTTATGGTCTCCTGCTTTTCGGAGGCCTATTCCTTACCTATCCCCCTTTGCGCGCCCAGGAGGTCATACGCCCCGACCTCTCCGGGATCCCCGCCGGGGATGGATGGGTGGTCGAAAACCGGGCAGCTACGGTGCGAGCCGAGGGGGAACGGACCGTCGTGTCCTTTGATGCCCGCATTGGTGACGGGGCCGCTTGGCTGGATGGTGTGGAGTTCCACAACGGCACCATCGAGGTGATGATTCGAGGAAAGAACAACCCCGGCCAAAGCTTCGTGGGCGTGGCCTTCCGCGGGGTGGACCACGAGATCTACGACGCTGTCTACTTCAGGCCCTTCAATTTTGTAGCCGACAACGACCTCTCCCGCAGCCACATGGTCCAGTACATCTCCCACCCCCAGAACACGTGGGCCAGATTGCGGGAAGAGCATACCGACGTGTACGAAAACCCCCTGCCCAACCCGCCTGATCCGGATCAGTTCTTCAGGGCCCGGATCGTTGTGGAGAAGCCGGAGATTCGAGTGTATGTGGGGGATGAAACCGAACCCTGCCTGGTCGTGAACGAGATTACCGACCGGGAGGGAGGTCGGATCGGATTGTGGATGGGGAACGGCTCAGACGGGAGCTTTGCCGAGTTGGTGATAAGGCCGGCAGGATCAGGAGCCTGAAGCCTCTTTGGTGAGGCTCTTCCCCGGGCGGGTGTCATTTCCACGGACCCTCCTCGACCACGAGAACACGCGCAGCCCTCCCTTGGCGGGCGTCTTGGAGAGTCCCTAGAAGCCCCGAGTCCATCAGGGAAACCCTTAGGAAACCCTGCACCCCGCTTGCGCAGAGGTTCCCTAACGGACTCGGGGTATCTGTTAGGCGCCGACCCGGTTTGGGCGGGGCCGGCCAAGGGAGTTTTGGGAGGCTACTCCCGGAGATTGGTCAGCCGGAGCTCAGCTTCTTCCAGATCTCCATCCTCGCCATGACCAGATCGCCCGTGACCGCTCCCACAGATCCTGATCCCATGAGGTGGAGGGAAGCTCGAGTCATGTGCTCGGTCCACTCCTGGCTCGAGACGAGGGTGCTAATACCCTGCGGCTCGCCCTTGATGAGGAAGAAACCATTCATGTCCCCGCCATGGGGGTCCAGGAAGACCACGTCGAATCCCTGGATGGTTCCGGCCTGCGTCTGGGCACCGAGGTAAGCCACGAACTCGTCGAAGTGTGCGCCACTGGTCTCCTCCCGGCCTGGGACCGAACGATTCCAGGCGAAGAATACTGCGTTCCGTTCCATGATGTGCCCTTCCTTTCTCCAACTTGCACGAAAAGCTCTCGCGAGAAGCACCAGCAGAGACGGAACGAGCCGACCTGCTCCGGCTCGAAACCCCGGCAGCATCCACCGCGAGACCGAAAAGAGTCTGTCGATTGAGAAGCTTTAATGTCCGAAGGTTTCTCTTTTCAAGCAAGCCCATCGAGGAAAAGCGTAGCGTTGGGTCGGGCTTTCTCCCCGGCCAAATGGGGGCGGATCGGGGGCGGACCCGGAGGGAGGGCCTGAAGGGTACTGCCTTGGGCCTGGAGGTGTTTGCTACAATCCGCTCACCTTTACCACTTTCACCCCACCCAATCCCGCTGCAACTGCCAGCCAGCCGTTCCTGAAATCCACGTGATTTGCTGACTGAAGGTCGTCGAACCTCAGTTTGCCCAGCGTGGTGATCTGCTGCTGGGCGCAACCGGACTCACTGAAGTCCTGCGAACCCCGGGCGACGTAAACGCCGGCCTCACCGTTGGAGATGAACATGACATCCTGGTCCACCGTGACGGCATTCGTTACGACAACAGATGGGTCCAGGCCGAGTTCACCCGGATCCGGGCGGGGGACCGAGCCCACGACCTGGCCGTTATCCAAACAGACGATCTGGACGCCTTCGGGACCGGCCGCGATAAACGCCTTTCCGCCGGTGATTTCCACCGTCGATTTCGACTCCGGCACGTTCGCACCTGGGAAGGGGAAGGTATTCAAGAGGTTCATGGATCCCCCGGGGAACTCGCCCTCGGCGAAGACCGAGATTCGCCCTGGAGTTCCTTGAGCGACCACGATCCTTGCGCCGGCTTCATCCCAGGCGACCCACCGAGCATCGTCCAACGGATACTGCCCAAGGAGAGTGAAAGTACTCTTCGCGAAACCGGACACGTGGCCGCCATCGCCGGAAGTCGTATAGATCTCGTTGTCGGTTACCATCGCGCTGGTGGCGACATAGCTGGTGAGGGGGACCCGCAGGTTGTCTTCCAGGGTGAACTTGTTGCCCATGACCTTCACGCGCTCGAGGACCGCTGGAAAGGGGAAACCGGCGGAGCCTGTGGCCTCCGCGGCGTAGGCGAACGTGCCGTCGAAGGCCACCGCACTGATGTCCGAATCGTTGAAGGTGGCTGATGCGTTGATGGTGGGGCTTGTCGAGAGTTTTGTGATCCAATCCATGCCCCCGAGGCGAGGTGATCCCCGCATGTTGTAACTCACCATGGCCATGGAGCTCGCTTTGACCACTACGGAAGTTGCTTGGACGACTTCACCGCCCACGGTCGGCGGGCTCACCTCGGCGTCGAGAGTCAAGGTCAACTCTTGGGCCAAGGCATTCATCATCCCAGGAGAGACCAGAGCCGTTGACGGGTTTGAGGAGGAGGGATCGATAAGGACCGAGGTCCCCGGACGGGATATGCGGCCTGACAGCGCCGCCTCGGTGTTTATGATCTCGATCCGGTCGTCCGCCTGGTCGCTGGGCTTGACGATTCCCTCCCCGTTATCACAGGAAGTAACCAGTAGAATCAGGGCTCCCACGGTAAACGATCGCGAACAGAAATACTTGGGCGTAACCATATCGATCCCTACCATCCTCAGGGGTTCAGGCAGCGTTCTGCGAGGGTATCCCCTCCTTTCCGGATGGGATAGCAATGACTGTGCCGGTTGAATCGATACGTAAGTCTATGTCGGAATAGGACTTAGAAATGGGTGTCCAATAGGAGAAACAAATGATTTTCTCTCACTCTGCACTTTATGCCGCAGGTTGCCCGCCCCGTGAAAAAGGCGTGGCCCGGGCCGGAACGGACCTCACCCCCCCCGAAAACCCTTAACCTCCCGGGTGATACTCCCTCTCGACGTGCCCTTCCAGCTGGTCCGGGTAGAAGTAAACCTCTCGGAGGTTCCCGGTGGCGTACCGTTCTGCCTGGTCGTTGAAATGGGGAGAGTCGGGGTCGCTATTCAGTCCACCGGCTGTCACCGCTCTGGCGCTGACTCGGTCCCCGAACTCCACCACGGCCACGAAGCTGTTTCCGCTGGTTCCGTAGAATCTCTTCGTCCCGGGGTATCTCCGGGCGCCGAAGGAGGCCAGGGAACCCCAACGGGATGTGGTGAATCCTACTGGAGTGCTGGGTTCGTCATCGTTGAAGGGCTGGACTATATCCCCGGTGAGGCGTTGGAACCGGTTGATCTCACCCCACGGGGTTTGCCAGCTGCCGAAGTCCTCCTCCAACCGGCTTGCCGCCGATGCCAGCCCCTCCAAGAGCTGCTGGCCTGGAGCTTGGGTCGCGATAAAGTCGTACACGTTCATCCCGGCTGCTCTGGCGTCCCTCTGAACCGGGGGCATCAGGGCCTCACCCAGGAAGATGCCGAGGGAGGTCGGAACGGACTCGACCCCCCACCTGAAGTCCCACCCTCGGAGGGCCTCCACGGGCCCGGACAGCTCCGCCTTTAGCGGGTCTGAAGCCGCCGCTCCGTCGTAGGCACGGACGACTGCGGGGATCACCCGTTCGAAGCCCGGGAGGTAGCTGTCGAAGGCAGCTTCGAGGAGGCCGTCCAGGGTAAAGTCCGTTTTCCCCTCCAGAACTCTGATGGCATGAATCCCTCGGAAGTTCTCGCTCCCGGTATCCATGTAGTAAGGGTAGTCCTCCTCTTCCGGGCTGTCCGCTCCGGCGGCGGAGTAGGGCCAGTTGTTGGTGCAGTACGTCCAACCCACGGGTGGGTTCACTACGTTGGGGCTCTCCTCGAAGGTGTGAACCCCCTGCCAATCCGTGGTTGGATTGCTCCCGTCCACCGGCCGAGCATAGTCGAACTGGGTGTTCCGGACGGGGACGAAATTTGAGTGGAAGTAGGCGATGTTCCCTTCGGCATCGGCGAACAGGGTGTTGTTGGAGGAGTTGGTGTGGAGGCCCATGATATCCACGTACTCCTGGAGGTTTGTCGCCTTTGTCCGGGTGTAGGACTGAATAAGGGCGCTCAGGGGCTCTTCCATGAGGGCCATGGCCACCCACTTTCCCTCCGTCTCCCTCACGATTGGTCCGTGGTGGGTCCGATAGACGGTGAACTCCCGCTCCGCCATCCCGGTGCCGGTCTTGTACGGAACCGTAACTTGACGGGTTTCCACCGGCCTTTCCTCGTCGCCGTAGGCGTAATACAGGCCATCCTCCCTCTGCACGATGGTCTCCATGAACTCGTCGATGTTGTCGACGCCGCTGGACGTGTGCATCCACCCCGCCGTCTCGTTGAAGCCCTGGTAAATGAAGAACTGTCCCCAGGTCAGCGCGCCGTAGGCGTTCAACCCCTCGTCGCTGGTGACATGGGCTTCATGGCGGAAGAAGAAGGACGTATGGGGGTTGATGAGGAGGAGTGCGTTCCCATCGACGGTATTGGAAGGGGCAATGGCGATGCCGTTGGAGCCCGAGGGTTCAGAGGGTCCTCCGGCAGCATTGGCTTCCGCACCGTCGACCCCCACACCCTCGGCTGCCGCGGCGATCGGTTCGAGGCTGTTCTCCGAGGCTGCCAGCTGGTCCGCAGGGTTCCCGCCGTAGAACGACTCCAGTTGTCCCAGGTTTACCCTCTCGATATCTCCCCCGATGCTTCCCTCGCTGAAGGTAAGGGCCATCCAGGGCTCGAAGTGTGTGAGGACGCTTGGAGCCACCTCAGGGTGGGTGTAGAGGAAGTAGTTGAGACCGTCGGCCCATCCGTCCATAAGATCCTTGAGCCACTGGGGTGAGTCTTCGTACATGGCCTTCATCTGTTCCGGATCGATGAAGAGCTTCATCCGCAGGTCCTGCCAGATTTCGTCTTCGCCCTCGGCTTCGGCCAACCGCCCCTGGGAATTCAGGAAGTTCACCTCGATGCGGTTGAAGTCGTCCTCGGCCTGCGCGTACATGAGGCCGAAGATGGCGTCGGCATCGGTCTCCCCGTGGATGTGGGGCACGCCCCAGTCGTCTCGAATGATGGTAACGCCCTGGGCTCGGTCTTCCCACCGGGCCACTTCGCTATCGGGGGCGGATTGCGGGGCACAGGCGACCATTGCCGACGCGACGAGGAGAGTGAGTTTCTTCATGGAATGTCTGCCTCAACTGCTGGTTCGAACCAATGGGGCAAAGAGAGTAGGGCATTCTACGCTGGGGGAGCACGGCCGTCGAGCGCCTTCCCTATCTGAAGAAGTCGATCTGGGGGGGTGTAAGGGGAAGGCCCACGCCGCGGATCACCGCATCCACCCAGCCGTCCCTGTCCTCGGGATCCAGACGGTAGTGTGAGACCGAAAGCTCCTCCAGAAGCCGGTCGATGACCCAATCCACTTCAGCCTGGAAGGACGCACTGGTGTCCCGGGTGCCGTCGAAGGAAGGGGGATGGAGGATCGGGACTTTGAAGATCCCGTCATAGCTCCGCATCCACTCCCTGACCAGGCCGTCGTACTCTGGGCGCCGTCCAGCCCGATGGGCCAAGTAGGCATAGTTGTCCAGGACGGATCGATCGCAGACCACGACTTCGTACCGGGCCGCTGCGGCCAACTCCTCGGCGATCTGCGTGTGAAGGATCCAGGCCTGGGCTTCCAGGGTGGTGTCCTTGTTGATGGGCAGGGGGCAGGCTCGGGCAACCTCTTTCACCAGCTCGACCCCCATGTCCAGCCGTTTCAGGCGGGCAGCCACCTCGAAACAGAGGGTGGTCTTCCCGACTCCGTGGCTCCCCATGAAAGCAATCTTCATGACCTCGGTTCCTTCCGCTGTCCATGACGGAGGGGGGTCTTGGTTCGGCCCGAGCGCCTCAACTCTTCACCTTCCGAGGAAAGTGGGCCGTCCGAGGCGATAGGGGAAGTGAAGCGTGGCTTATGAGGTAAAGTAGTCTTGACATTATCGCCCGGGCCTTCGGCTTGGATGTAGAAGACGTGTTCGAGTTCGTGCCGGAGGAGGATCGCGTCCTCAAGGAAAACGTCCGCCCTCGGTTCCGCCGAACCTAACCTCTCTCCGGAGCCTTACGGTGGGTTGGCTTGACGAGGCCGTACATCCGGACCATCTGGACGTCCATGTCGTTCCGCCAGGTCCCCAGCACATAATCCTCACCGATTTCCGAGATTCGACCGCCGGGAGGCATGGCCACCTCCCCCAGCCAACGGCCCCGGGGATCAACCACTTGCCAGAGGGGCGTCTCGTCGAGCACCACGTATTCACCCATCCAGAGGTTCCCTGCCCGGTCCAGCAGAATCTGTTCGTAGGCCGGCAGTCGTTCAGGAAGGGGGATGGAAACCCATAACTGCTTGGCCTGAGGGTTCATGTTGTTAAGCCGCTCTTCCCACTCGGCCACCACCCCCGTGGGCATGGCACGCCGATCCTTCTCCAAGCGGATGATCCGCAAGAGTTCAGCGTCCAGGCTCCATTCCTGAACCTCGTATGCTTCCGAGGCTCCGAAGAACCAGGTATCGGATCCCGCCACCGACCAGGCTCTCAACCCATGTTGGGGGCTGGTGGTGAAACCGGACCCGTCGGGGTGGGTGGCCCGGTAGAGCTCCGAACCGTCCAGGGTGACCAGGGACCGCATGAATCGGCCTTCCCGGTCGTATCGCCTGTGCTGTACGCGATCCCGGATCGAACCGAGATCCCCATCGTACTCCCCATCATCCTCTTCGCTGGCAAGGGCGAGGATCGTCCCGTCCTCGAACATTCCGGAGGGGAAGGGGAGGCCCTTCGGCCCCTCCCCCAGCCGGATGACTCGACCGAAGACCCCGTCTGTATCGAAGACGGACAACCGGTACAGTCGATAGTCCAGAACCGCCAGGGAGTCGGAGCCCAGGCGCCAGATATTCCCCACGGAGCGGAACTCCCCGGGCCCTTCGCCATCGGATCCTGATGCGTTGAGATACCGGCCGTCTGAATCGTAGAACCGGATCTCCTGGGAGCCACCGTTCGCCACGACGATCCGTCCGTCCTCCAGCCGAATCGGCACCCCGGCCCGGTACAGGATGTACTCGTCCGGACCGTCCACGGCACCGATGCTGACGAGGGGCTCCTCGGTAAGTGTCCACCCTTCTCCCTCGGTCCAGGCCGGGAGAGAGCTCTCCACGATGGAGACGCCGGAGCTGTCGTGGACCGTGTAGCCGTCATCCTCCAGAGCTACATCCGGTCTGGGGGCGCAGGCTGGGGCAAGGGTGACACAGAAGCAGGCTGTTGTGAGGAGAGGCGGAAGCCTGTTGGAAGATTCTATATGCCTCACCATGGAGCCCGATCTCCAGTTCGGAACAACCGCATAAACCGCGATAGGGGCTCCTACGAAGAGGAAGCGGCCTTTGATTCGAGCGTGGGTCGGGAGCCTGGGTCGGGAGCCAGGGCAGTGAGCCAGGGCAGTGAGCCAGGGCAGTGAGCCAGGGCAGTGAGCCAGGGTCCCCGACCGCGAGCCGCGATCGCGGGCCCGAATCGGGAGCTCAAACCGCGAGCCCGGACCGCGAACCAAGACCGCCTGCCTCCGGAAGGAAGAGCCGATCCTACCGGATCTTCCGGTAGTCCAGAGGTGGGCTCCGGTCTCCAAGGAGGGGCTCGTAAACAAAACCCGGTCCCACCCTCTCCGCCTGCTCTGCCGCCGCCGCCTCTACAATGGCTGGGTTCGTGAAAACCTCCACGGCTGTCAGGGCCAGAGTCTTGGTCGCCACGATCATCCCCTTGATGCCGATGCTCATGCCCCCTGCCGCTATGGCCTGCCAGGAGTGGGCTGGGGTGCCCGGCACCCAGGTGGCGGTACGTAGCCCCGCCGTTGGCACCACCCAGCTCACATCGGCCACATCCGTGGATCCCATCCCGGCCCGAACGAAATCGAATGGCTGAACCTCGGCCGCTGATTCCAGAGACGGCCCTCCCCCGGGGAAGGTCTCATAGAGGAGCTCGGCGAACGCCCGCTCCCGCTGGTCATAGTGCACGCCCCCAACCCGATTGAGGTTCCCCCACATCACGCCTTGCAGCGTCTCGTTGGGAAGAAGGTTGTAGAGGCCGTGAATCACCTCGTAATCCATGGTCGTCCCCGTGCCCAGGGCCGCTCCTTCTGCGGCCGCAACCACCCGGTCGAACAGGTCTTGAACCATGGCAGGCTCCGGGTTTCGCACGTAGTAGAAGACCTCGGCGAAGTCCGGGATCACATTTGGCGCCGACCCGCCGCTGGTGATGACGTAATGGATGCGGGTCTCCATGGGAACGTGTTCACGCATGAGGTTGACCATGTGGTTCATGGCCTCCACTCCGTCCAGGGCCGAGCGTCCCCGGTCGGGGGCTCCGGCTGCGTGGGCCGAGATCCCATGAAAGCGGAACTTGGCCGATTTGTTCGCCAGGGAGGTGGATGGGCTAGCGCTGTTGTTGTCTCCTGCATGCCAGTGAAGGGTCACGTCCACGTCCCCTAACAACCCCTCCCGAACCATGTAGACCTTTCCGGCTCCGCCCTCTTCGGCGGGGGTGCCGTAGAGCCTGATGGTGCCGGGGGTTCCAGTGGCCTCCAACCACTCTTTGGTGGCGATGGCCGCCCCCATGCTTCCCGCTCCGAAAAGGTGGTGCCCACAGGCATGTCCAGAGCCTTTCTCGGGAAGGGGGGCTCGTTCTGGAACCGCATCCTGGGTGATTCCCGGAAGGGCGTCGAACTCTGCGAGAATCCCGATGACAGGGGTCCCGGAACCCCACTCCGCCACGAATGCCGTGGGCATGCCGGCTACCCCCGACTCAATGGAAAACCCAGCCGATTCAAGCTCTTGTTGCAGGAGGGCGGAACTCTGAACCTCTTGATACCCCACCTCGGCGAAATCCCAGATCTCCAAGGCCACTTCCGCCAACCGCTCCTGCCGGGCGTCCACCAGGGAGGCGATGGAGGGGCCACGTTCCTGGGCCTCGAGGTTCCCGCCAACGGAGAAGGAGGCGAGGGCCAAGAAGGCCAGGGCAAGGACATGGACCATGCTGAGGGTCCGTCTATGTGACATGGGGTCCTCCTGATTATGCGAAAACCGGCCCGGAAACCCGGCGCCGGAACAGAGCCGCACGTCGAAAAAACGATCGCAGAAGATAATGATGGTCCGGCGAACGGGCGCCAAGGGGAGGGTCGGGACCTCCTCTTCCCGACTCGGTACCTCCTCTTCCCGACTCGGTACCTTTTGCCAGACCCTGCCAAGCTGAGGATGCCGGTGCATTGGACTCTCCTCCCATCAATAAGGGTAGCCGTCATTGGACCGGGTGGGCCGGGGAGGTCCACCCTCTCGCGACGAATCGCGGAAGCCTATCCGTTGCCCCTGATTCACCTCGCCTCCTCTTCATATGGAGGCTCTTCCTTCGCTGGGTGAAATGGGCTGGCCGGAGTCGGGCCGGGCTCCCTCGGGTTTCGGCCAGCAGCTCAATCCCCTGCCAACGCCTCCACGGGTTTCACATGACTGGCCCTCATTGCCGGGACTAGGCTTGCCACCAAACAAGCCGTCAGCAGGAGGGCCGGCACGGCAATGAAGACGACAGGGTCATTCGGGGCCACGCCAAACAGAGCCCCTCGTATGAGGTTGCCCAGAGCCAGGGCGGCCCCGACCCCCACCAAGGATCCCAGGCCTCCCATCAAGAGGCCACTCTTGACCACCCCTCGGACCACCGTTCCGCCCTCTGCCCCCAAGGCCATGCGGATCCCGATCTCTTTCGTACGGCCGGACACGAGGTAGGACTGAACCCCGTAGAGACCCACCAAGGCGAGGATGAGTGCGATCCCAGCGAATACGCTGATCAGGGCCGCCCAGATCCGATAGCTAGCGACCTGCTGGTCCGCCAGCCCTTCCAGGGTCATTGGGGCGATGCCCAGATTCGCATCCAGCCCCCTTAGCGCCTTATCCACCGGGTCCACCATGGCTGAGGTGGAGGGTTCGGTAAAGACGATGAAGTTCTGCCGTCCCTGGTAGAGTTGGAGAGAAGGGAAATACGCGTGGGATTGGGGAGCCTCCGTGACGCTGTTATAGACCGCCGTTTCGGCAATGCCCACCACCCGCACCTCCTGGTCGACGAAGTCCAGAATCTTCCCCAGTGGGCTTTCCCCGGGCCACATCCTTTCGGCGAACACTTCGTTCACAACGGCCACCATTGGGCTACCAGGGAGATCGTCCCGGGTGAAGGCACGACCCGCGAGGATGGGAATGCCCATGGTCTCGAAATAGCCTGGGCCTGCCAGGTTGAACCGGGTCCTCATCCCGGCTTCGGCGAAATCCGTTCCCGGGGCCGTGAAGCTCCAGGTATTGCTCCCTAGGAAAGGAATCCGATTGCAGGTGCTGGCCGATCGGACACCGGGTACGTCAACCAAGCGGTCAAGAGCCGCGAGAACAAACGCTTGCCCCTGGGCTTCGGAATACCCGTTGTTCTCCAGCTGAACGCTCATGATGAGCCTTCTGTCCGGATCGAACCCCAGGTCGACCCTCTGGAGCGCCTGAACGCTCCGGGCAAGAAGACCCCCGCCGATGAGGAGAAGAATGGAGAGGGCTGTCTGGGTTACCACCAGACCGCCTCGAAAACGAGCCTTAGTCCTTCCATGTCCCGGCCGCTGGAGGAGAGTCGTCACGTCCACCTTGGAGAGCGTCCAGGCCGGGGTCGTTCCAAACAGGACTGCCGCCAGCGTGGAAAGGAGGATTGCGAAAACCACCACGGAGCCGTCGGGTGTAAACGAGGTCCCGAAGCTCATGGAGAGGACGGCCGTGATAGCTCCGGGTGCGAGGTAAGCCAAACCCAAACCTGCCGACCCTCCGAGGGCTGCCAGCACGAGACTCTCCGTTACGAGCTGGGAGAGTAGCCGCCTCCGGCCCGCCCCCAGGGAGGCCCTGATTCCCATCTCGCGCACACGTCCGGAAGCGGTGGCAAGGAGCAGGATGGCCAGGTTGGTGCAACCGATGAGGAAGACGGCGCCCATCACGAACCAGAGGAAGTACAGTTGTCGCCGGAGCAGCCGGCTCTCGAACGGCGCCATGCTGAAGTCGGAGCGGAGGCGTACCTGGTAGGGCTCTCCATACACGGTCTCAGCCCAGGAGGAGAACTCGTCCTCCCATCTCCCCTGGAGGACCTCGGCCCCCGCCTGGGCGGTTACCAGATCTACACCCGGTTCGAGGCGGGCAACCAGGCGAAGGAATCGGGACGCGCTGGGCGACCCGTCGTCCTGGAAGCGACGAAGCTGTTGGTTGAATCCGAGGCTGATGGCGTGGGCGGAGAGAATGGGAACGAAAAGATCTGGGAGCGGCTCACCGGGATTCATCCCGCGAAAGCCCCTGGGAGTGATGCCGGCGACCCGAAAGGCGACACCGTTCAGGAACAGGGGTCGGTCCAAGACGGACGGATCCATCCCGAAGCTCCGGGCCCAGTAGCCGTGGCTCAACACCACCTCCGGTGAGGTTTCTTCCTCCTCCTGGATCCCAGGGCTGAAACCGGCTCCAAGGCCCATGGCCACGCCCAGTAGCTTGAAATAGTTGCCGGAAACCACCCAAGCGCCGGCCTGTTCCAGTGCCTCACCCTGTCCGACGACCACTTCCCCGCCGCCTCCGTCCGTCCTCCGGCCCTGGCTTCCGGGGAAACCCCCGTACGCCAGGACGTCGGAGAAGGCTTCGCCGTGGTCACGGTAGAACTCGTAGTCGTAGTATCCGAAGACCACACCGGATCCTCCCCTCAAGGCCCAATCCAAACCCACCAAGTCCTGGGGGGCCTGGATCAAGGGGGGCGGCTCCATGAGGGTCTTGTCCACCACAGTAAAGACGGTGGCGTTCCCACCGATTCCAATGGCCAGGAGGAATACGGCCACCGCGGACGACATGGGGTTCTTTGCCAACCTTCGGAGCCCATATCGGACGTCCTGGAGCAAAACGCCCGACCCCCGGTTTTCCTGGGCCTTTTGATGAGTGTCGTGGTGCTGGGCTTGGGCCTGGTTCCGGCCGCCCCTTATTCTCCATACACTCAGGAGGAACACCTCCCGCCAGAACCGACGTCGGGCATAGGAATCTCCCCTGGATGATCTCCACTCGGCGTACCCTTCCAGGAGGTCCCCCTCCACTTCGTCACGGGATTCGGGAGTACAGATGCGCCGCAGAATCGAGACAGCCAGCCTGGACGGCTGGGTTGAGGGGTCCTTTTTCATGGCGCGACCTCCCCGTCCAGGAGATCCGGGGCAACCTTCCCCCACATCCTCTCCCGAATCCGACGAGCCTCCCGAACATGCTCGAACCCTTCCCGGGAAAGTTCATAGTGGCGCTTTCTTCTTCCGCCCCGGACGGGCGTTGGATCGCCCAGCTTCGAGGTCACCAGGCCTTTCCGCCCGAGGCGATCAAGAGCGGTGTAGATGGCTCCGAGCGAAACCTCCCGCCCCGCCTCCTCGGCCAAGATCTGTTGAAGGGCAGCACCATAAGCTTGCGGGGAGGAAATAAGGACGCTGAGTAGGACCAATTCCTCGAACTCACGAAGGCGATTCTCGCTCATTTCGGCTCCATGAAAGGGTGTAATTTATTTTTCCTACGTAAGGGAGAGAAACTAGGTTTCAGGTTTTCAGGAGGGTGCCGGACGCCTGCAGGAGGGTGGGGGAAGGCGCGGAAGGAAGGCGCGGAACCCACTTGCCCTGTCGCCACCCCACACCGACACTTCCCCCATGACTTCATCCAACGACGAGCGCCGTTATTCGGAGGAGGAGTTCGCTGTGATCCTCCGGGCGGCATCCGAGGTTCATGAGGGCCCGGATCCGGTACCAACTCCCCAACCTCAGGACGGGCTGACTCTTTCGGAGATCAAGGGGATCGCCGCCGAGGTGGGGATTCATCCAGAGAGGATCTCCAGGGCGGCGGCTCTCCTTCCGTCGGGGGACGTTTCGGGGCTGCACCGGTTGATCGGGGGACAACCACGACACCGCCTCGAGCACTCCGTTCCGGGGGTTGTCCCCTCGGCGGAGGTGCGGAGGATCATTGAAGTGGCCCGCAAGATCGCATCCACTCAAGGGGAAACCAGGGAAATCCTCGGGGGCCTGGAGTGGACCGGTAGCACGGCCACGACCACGTACGGGGCGTCCGTTACTCCGGGTGAAACCGAGACAGTTCTCCAAGCCTGGACGAATCGGACCGAAACGTTGGCGGGCATCTACGCGGGTGTCGGGTTGCCCACGTTGGGGATCGTCGCTGTTACCCTTGGCAAGTTGGTCTTCGGCGAGACCGATGCCGGCATCCTCGCGGCCCTTCTATCAGGCATACCGCCCGCTGACAGAAGAAGCGGAGGTTGCCGTGAACCGAGCGGAGGAAGAGTAGAAGGGACCCGAGATGATCGCAGAACACCATACCCTCCAGTTGAGCACCCGCGGAAACGACCACATCCTGGATCTCACCCAGGAGGTTCAGGCACTGGTCGCCGAGACGGGAATCGGCACTGGCCAGGTGGCCCTCCTTGCCCAGGGTTCCACAGGGGCCCTCACCACCCTGGAGTACGAGCCCGGGCTGGTGAATCACGATATCGCCGCAGCCATGGAGCGCCTAGCTCCCCGGGACGGCCGGTACGAACACGAGGAGACCTGGAACGACGACAATGGGCACTCCCACGTGAGAGCCTCCACGGTGGGGCCGTCCCTGGCCCTGCCCGTGGTGAATGGTGCCATTCCCCTTGGCACCTGGCAGCAGATCGTTTTTGTGGACTTCGACACCCGGCCCCGAAAGCGGACCGTGCACGTGAGCGTCGTGGGGGTGTAAGTCGGGCCTCCCTCCCGAAGGACTTTGCTGGGTTGACCGTAGGATCTGACAACGGACCCAACCGCTCCTTTTCGGCATGGTGACACCCGATGCTGCAGTCAGAAACGAGCCCCGCTCCCTCAATCCACCTGGCTCCCACCCCTTTAACCGAACGCATCCAAGTCATCGATGTCCTTCGGGGCGTGGCCCTTCTCGGCATCCTGATCACTAACATCCAGCACTTTTCCATGTTCGCCGGAACGGTGCGGAACCCGACCCTGTTCGGCGACCTGCAGGGCGCCAACTTCTGGGTGTACGCCGTGACTTTCAATCTTGCCTTCCAGAAGTTCATGCCTATCTTCTCCATGCTTTTCGGGGCGGGGATCATGCTGGCAGCCACGAGGCGGGAGGCGGCCGGACAGAGCCCTGGGGCCTTCCACTACCGGCGCATGTTCTCCCTTCTCCTTTTCGCCCTGGCCCACTCCTACCTGGTCTGGTACGGGGACATCCTCTTCCTCTACGCGATCTGTGGGGCGCTGGTCTTTCCCTTTCGCTTTCGCTCGGCCCGATTCCTGATCATCGCCGGGTTCGTGGTGCTGGCCGGCGACCCGATCATGCAGTTCATCTCGTATCAGGCGCCGGGCATCTACGGGCTGGTGAATCCGTTCCAGGGCATGTCATTGCAAGAGATCCTGGCCGCCGACCTCGATGCGTTCCAAGGTGGTTGGGTGGAGAACTTCCAGATGCGAGCTCATTACTCCCTGGAAGGGCAGACGGTGGGCTTCCTCCTTCACGGCCTTTGGCGGGCCAGCGGGCTGATTCTCGTGGGGATGGGCCTTTACCGCCTCCGGATTCTCACCGGGAGAGCCGCACCTTCCCTCTACAAGACCTTCATAGGGATCGGCCTCGGGATTGGGCTCCCAATCACGGCCCTGGCGTTCTTCCTGAGCTACTCGGCGGGTTGGGGGGACTTCTGGATCCAGCAGTTCTCTCTCCAGGTCATCTATTGGGTGGGCATCGTTGTGAGCTTGGCATGGATCGGCATCGTCATGCTGGCCTGCAGGACCGGCTGCAGCTCCTGGCTGGGCCGGGCCTTTGCTGCGGTGGGCCGCATGGCCCTCTCCAACTACCTCCTCCACAGCCTCCTCTGCACCTTCATCTTCTACGGCTTCGGCCTGGGCCTTTACGGATCGGTCGAGCGGATCGGACAAATCGGGATTGTCGCAGGGATCTGGATCCTCCAGCTTCTGATCTCGCCGCTGTGGCTCCGGTACTTCCGGTTCGGGCCGGCAGAGTGGCTGTGGCGGACGATGTCGTACGGCAAGTTGCAGCCCATGAGGGTCGGGGGTCCCTGATTCCCACCCCATACCGGCCGTCCGGGTAGACTCAGGTGGGTCGCCAATCCAAGACCTCTCTCAGCACCCGGAGAGCATGAGACGGAACGTTGGTGAACTCCACCTTCAGGCCTGCTCTTTCCACGTTTTCTCGGAGTTGTCTCAGGACCAGCGCCCCCGTGACATCGACGCGACCCAAGCCGCCCAAGTCCAGCACCACTCGTTCCACATCTCTCGCTTCCCCGAGGGACTGCAGGAGAGCTTTTTCCAGGATGGGGGCCGATCCGAACCAGAGGACTCCCCTGAGTTCCATGAAGAGGGCCTGACCCTCCTGTCGGACGGAATGGGCGGGACTGAGTTCCCGCCAGAGGTGCACCCCGAGGGCGAGGGCGACTGACAGAATGACCGCCTCCTCCACGTGAGGCGCGAGTGCGAGTGTGAGGACGAAGGAAGTCCATCCTATCAAGGCCTGCAACCTGGAAAGCTTCCACAGCTCCAGAAGGGGCGAAAACCGGATCAGTTTCCACACGGCAGCAATGACGACAGCCGCCAGGGTGGCTTTCGGCAGGGGAGCCAGGACCGGCGATAAAGGCAGAAAGAGAAGGACCGCAGCCCCTGCGACGAATCCAGACCACTTGGATCTGGCCCCAGCCAAATGATTGAGGCTCGTCCTGGAGAAAGAGCCCCCGGCCGGAAACCCTCCAAAGAGGCCGGCGGCCAGGTTTCCCACGCCCTGACTTATGAACTCCCGGTCCGGGTCCCAGGGCATACGCTCCCTGGTCGCCAGGGCTTGGGATACAGAGGCGGCCTCGGCAAAGCCTACCATGGCGATGACGACTCCAGGCAATATCAGGCTGGGAAGGCGCGACCAGGGCAAGGCAAGAGAGGGAAGGGGGAAATCGGTGGGTACCTCCCCCAACTTCGGTCCGGAATAGCCGGTCATCGCCGAGAATCCCAATCCCAGAAGACAGGCCAGAAGTACGCCGGGGACAACTGGGTGGATTCGTCTGCTTCCGAACATGAGACCCAAGGTGACGACACTGATACCCACCGCCGCAGAATCCCAACTTGAAGGATTGACGAGCGTCCAGAGGGCTCGCGCGCCCACCCCTCCCACTTCGGACTCAACTCCGAAGGCACCCGGGATTTGCGACCCGATGATGAGGATGGCTGCTGCAGAGGTAAACCCTACGATCACTGGCTGGGAGAGAAGGAAGGCCATCCATCCCAACCGGAACACGCCGATGATGACTCTGGCCCCTCCCACCACTAGAGCGAGCAGGCTAGCCAAGGCAATGAAGGACACCGTGCCGGCTTCGGCCATGGGGATCAGGGCCCCCAGGGTCAGGAGGGAGGTGAGAGCCACCGGACCGGTCTGGAGCCATGGAGAAGAGGCGAAGAACGCAGCCGCCATGGGTGCCAGAGCCGCAACATAAAGACCATGATGGGCAGGTACGCCAGCTAACTCCGCGTAAGCCAAGGACTGAGGGATGAGGACCAGGGCCACACCAAGACCCGCGAGAATGTCCCTGGGATGGAAAAGGAAGGGGCCCTTGAGCTTGGTCGGGGGTCGGCGGGAGAACGATCCGGGCGTGGTTGATTCCGGGTTTTCGTTCATGGTGACCTCACCGCAGACAGAACGACCATCGTGCCCCTGGGCCCCGCCTAGACGAAACGGCGTTAACGAAAGATAACCGTCGCCCAAAACCGGGGTTTGCACCAGATCTCTCGAGTGACGAGGGTATGTAGGGGACTCCGTTGATGTAGTGCCCCGTGTTCCAAGGGGCGGCTTTCATTTTGAGTCGGGGCCCGGGGGACATTTGTCCTCCGGGCCTCTGTGCAACTTTTTTCGGGCTCCTCCCGTCCTATTAGTATGACGATGTCACACTAACCACGCCCCGGAGTCGGTGCCGACGCGAAATCCAGTGTTCGGCAGGGCTCTCGGGGGCCAACTCGGGCGAGGCACATGGGTTATCCCGGGGAGTTCGAGCTACTGGTTCTGCTGGCGATCCTCAGGCTCCATGATGAAGCCTACGGTGTCACGATTCGGGAGGAATTGGAGAAGGAAACCTCCCGTACCCTGACTCTGGGGACCGTATATAAGACTCTCGGACGGCTGGAGGGGAAGGGGCACCTTGTAACCCGGGTGGCTCCACCAACCCGGGAGAGAGGCGGCCGGCGGAAGAAACTCTACAGCCTGACGGAGACCGGTCGAGAAGCAGCCCATCGATCCCTCTCCGACCTTCGGAGAATGACAAATGGGCTGGAACCGGAGCTGGAGCTACCGTGAGCCCGCCGCCCTCCGGGGGTCGTGCGCCGATCCTGGCCCGTCTTTTCCTTCGCCTTCTCCTTCCGGAGGAAGAACGTGAGTTCTTCATCGGAGACCTGGAGGAGAGCCGGCAACAGGGGCGGTTTGGTGACGCTGCCCATCGGTCTTGGTCCAAAGAAAACCTCGGTGCCTTGGCCCTTCGAATGACCCCAGGAAGTGTCGGGGGAAACGCCCCGGGGAACGACCAACGCAGGAAAAACCCAGGCAAAGGAGATGGCATGCTTCGGGAACTCCTCTCCGATCTGAGATTCGGCCTTCGGATGATGCTCCGGAGTCCCGTGTTCACCATCGTCGCCCTCCTCACCATGGCCCTGGGAATCGGGGCCAACACGGGCATGTTCAGCATTGTGCACGGGGTGGTCTTGAAGCCCCTCCCCTATCCCGAGCCCGATGGGATCGTACTGCTTACGGAAAACAACCTCGCCTATGGTTGGACCACCTTCAGCATCTCGCCCCCCAACTACTGGGATTGGGAGGAGCGGAACCGCTCCATGGAGCTGATGGCTGCCTACCAGCGGAACTCCGCCAACTACACGGGAGGGGACCGGCCCGAGAGCCTCCTCACCTACCGCGTTACCGAGAACTTCCTGCCTATTCTTGGAGGAGAGCCGGTCCTGGGTCGGGGGATCACTGAAGAAGATGTGCACCTGGACAGTGAGCCGGTCGTTGTCCTGACGAACGGATTCTGGCAGAGGGCTCTTGGCGGGGACCCGGAGGTCCTGGGACGGACCATGATCCTGGATGGCCTGGCCCACACTGTCGTGGGCATCCTCCCCAGAGCTTGGCGACCCCCGGCTCGGACCGGGGCCGATGTGATTCTCCCCCTGAGACCTCAGCCTTCCTGGTACACGAATCGGGGGAACCACTTCCTCTTAGCACTGGGGCGACTGGCGCCAGGGGTCACGGTGGACCAGGCTCGGGCAGACATCACCTCCATCGCCGCGGCGCTGGAGACCGAGTACCCCGACGACAACGAGGGGTGGGGGGCGACGGTCCTGACCTTGGGGGAGGTCATCTTGGGCTCGACCGGTCCCCAACTCCTCATCTTTCTAGCCAGCGTCGGATTGGTCCTCCTCATCGCCTGTGCGAATTTGGCCAACATGACCCTGGCCAGGGCCATGGCCCGTTCCAGGGAGCTGGCCATCCGTACGGCGGTTGGCGCCGGACGGGGCCGGGTGGTTCGTCAACTGCTGGCCGAGAGCGTGTTGTTGGCGACCGTCGGGGGGGCGCTGGGAGTGGCGCTGGCTTACTTCGCCCTGGAAGCATTCGTGGCCGGGTGGCCCACCATGCTGCCACGAATGCATGAAATCGAGGTGAACGGAACGGCCCTCCTCTTCTCTTTGGGCCTCTCCCTGGCTGCCGGCCTCCTCTTCGGCCTTCTGCCAGCCGTGACTGTGGCGGGCCCGAAGCTGGCGGATTCCCTTCGCCAGGGGAGCCGCAGTATCGTCGGGGACCGCTCCCGGCGCTGGATGCGAACTGGGCTGGTGGTTGGGGAAGTGGGGTTGGCAGTGGTTTTGCTTGTGGCCACCGGGCTTTTGGTCCGCAGCTTCTCGGCCCTCAGCGCTGAAGATCCAGGCTTCATCAAGGAGGATCGGTTGGTCCTCTCCAGCCCCCTTCCTCGAGAGGCCTACCCCGAATGGGATGATATCAGGGTATTCGGGGATGCTGTGCTGGCCCGGATGGAAGCGCTTCCCGGAGTGGAGTTGGCGGCCCTTACCAGCCTCCTCCCTCTGGAAGGGAGCGACCAGATCTGGGGTTTCTGGATGGAAGAACGGTCTTCTTCAGATCCAGAAACCGGATCGGTCCTCTTTTACCGGGTCACCCCCGGATATTTCGAAACCATGGGTATTCCCGTGCTGGCCGGTCGGCCCATCGGCGCAGAGGATCGGGCGGAGGGGACAGAAGTGGTAGTGGTCAGCGAATCTTTCGTGGAACAGTTCCTCCCGGGGGAGAATCCCATAGGCCGACGGGTCCGATGGGGAAGCGAGGAGGACAACCCACACGTGGAAATCGTGGGCGTGGTGGGGGACGTGCATCACTACACCCTGACACAGAGCTCCATTCCCCAGGTCTACATCCCCTTCGCTCAGCGGCCTACCGGGGAGGTGAACTTCGTCATC
>JBDHGR010000166.1:0-8424 GCA_039589815.1 Gemmatimonadota bacterium
GTCACCACCACCCTCTGAAGCCCAGGGAACACAGCCTCGATCTGCTCGTCAGCGACCACTTCCACCTTGTTCAGTTGAGCACGAATCCTTTCATCCATGATCTTCTCGGGTGTGAATTGAACCGGTGTCACTTGCCGGTCGGCCACCGCGGCGGCGATGACATAGGGCATGGAATGATCCGCCGTCTCCTTGTTCCGGGGATCGTATTTTGTGGGGTCGGCGAGGATATCAGCCACCCTGGCCAAGGACCGGATATGAACCTTCTCGACCTCTTCCGGTGCCAGATCGTTCTCGATGACCAGGTCCAACGTCGCCGAGATGGGGGCGTGAGTGAGGGCCTCCGTTGGAAATGCCTTCATTCCGCAGCGCTCGATTCGCCAACTCTCCCCAAGACCCTCCGTCAGGACCCCGAGCTCCCACTCGGGCCCGTAACAGTGGACGAGACCTTCCTTTCCGTCGATAACATGTTCGGGGCCCGTGTACCCCTTCTCGGCAAGAAGAGCTGCCAGAACCCCGCTCTGGGTCGCCATGGGGTCCACGGTGTTCTTCATCATGGTCAGCTTGCCCGCCGTAACGGCTCCCAGGGTCGCGTGACGGGAGGCAGAGATTCCAACAGCGTGCTGGATCTCCTCCCAGGATAGGCCAAGCATACGGCCGGCCACGATGGGAGAAACAAAGGCCGTGAGGGTGGCATGGTGCCAGCCTCTCTCCCTGATCCCGGGGAAGGCGGCTTCACAGAGGCGCATTTCGAACTCGTGCCCCAGGACGATTCCAACGATCAGGTCTTTTCCTGTCCTTCCGTTTCGTTCACCGAGAGCCAACGCTGCTGGGATGATGTCGGAGGGGTGAGAGGGATCCTGTTGCCAGTAGATGTCGTTGTAATCCATCACCCTGACCATGAGGGCGTTGGCAAGCGATGCCGAGACGGGGTCGATCTTTTTCCCGGAACCGAGCACGGTGGAGGTGCCAGGACCGGCGATCTCGTTCAGGACACCCAGAGCGATCTCCGCATCTTCTTGTTGGTACCCACCGAACGCGCAGCCCAAAGAGTCCAGGAGGTACCTGCGCGCTTCTCGGATGGCGGCATCGCCGATTTGGTCGAAGGTGAGGCCCGCTGCCCAGCGAGCCATTGTGGCGGTGACAGTTTCGGACATGGTGTCGACTCTCCTTGGTGGGCTACCTCCGGGGGGGCCAGCGTTCTCTATCTTCCCAGGGTTTTGAAGGGCTCGAAGCTCATAAAGTCAGCGTGGTGTACGATCCAGGCTTCGGTGGTCCTCGTAACGAGATCTCCTTCGGCGGCATGGGTGGCGATAATGTGGCAAACCTCGTCGGGAACCCCACATTCCATGGCCACCGCAACTCCGGTAAAGGGGTGTCGCAGGGCTTTTCCCCGTGCGCTTTGTTTTGCCACGCCGTCGACGCGCTCGTATTCCAGCACCTTGCCCACGTCGGCGAGAATGGCGCCCGCCACCACTACATCCCTGTCGACGGGTAGGCCTCGTCCCAGGAATTCCTCCATAGCTTCGGCACTCCGGCGAGCTATGTGGACCACGCAACGTTTGTGCTCCATGAACGTTGCAGGACAGTCAGGTATTAGGAGCGTGAAGGGGATCCGTTCCAGGTCGGCCGGTTCGAGTGGGCTCCGCTCCAACGCGACCATCCAAGTTTGCGTTATCAGTTCCCTGAGTTGGGGATCGGTGATCCACTCCAGTTCGGGCCAGAGTCGTTCAACGGCATCCCGCATGGTGCTCTCCTTGGAGCAGTGAATGGAAAACGGGGACCTCCGGAAGGGTTTCCCGGTCCCCGAATAACATCAAAAAATGGCGGGTGGAAGATGGTGCGGCAAGGACCCATCTCCGCCGGGGCGGTCGGTTGAAGACGCGGGGGTTTCCGACAAGGATCTTCTCCAGGTCTCCCCTGTTGCCGGGAGGAGAAATCCGGCAGTATTCCCGGTCGGTTCGTGGCCGGACCCCCAGGTGCCTTCACCGGGTACCCGGTGAAGGCGGGTTTGCACTCTAGAAACTGGCGCCAGGAGGCGGAAATGCCAGGAATCGTGGGATATGGGGCCTTCATTCCTCGGAATCGGATCAAGAGCGAGGAGATTGCCCAGCAGTGGGGAAAGGACGCCGCAACGATTCAGAGGGGCCTCCTCTTGAAAGAGAAGTCGGTCCCGGGGCTGGATGAGGACACCATCACCATCTCGGTTGCGGCCGGGAGAAGTGCACTGGCCCGGGCAGGGATCGATCCTCAGAAGGTGGGGGCGCTCTATATCGGATCGGAATCGCATCCCTACGCCGTCAAACCGTCGGGTACGGTTGTTCTTGAGGCTCTCGGCCTGGGTCCGGAAATCCATGTTGCGGACTTTGAGTTCGCCTGTAAGGCCGGCACCGAGTCCATGTCAGTCGCCCTCGCCATGGTTGAGGCCGGGCGGGTCGAGTATGCCATGGGGATCGGGGCGGACACCTCGCAGGGTGCTCCCAACGACGCCCTGGAGTTTTCGGCCTCTGCCGGGGGGGCTGCATACGTTTTCGGGAAGGAAGACCTGCTGGCTGAGGTACTTCACACCTACAGCTTTACATCGGACACACCGGATTTCTGGCGCAGGGAAGGGGAGTTCTACCCCCGCCATGGAGGGCGTTTCACTGGTGAGCCAGCGTATTTCCACCACGTGATGTCGGCTACAACAGGGATCCTGGACCGGACAGGGCACAAGCCGGGGGACTTCAAATACGTCGTCTTCCACATGCCGAATGGGAAATTTCCCTTGACGGCGGCGAGACGCATGGGATTCAGCCAGCAACAGATGGAGCAGGGCTGGGTCGTCAACCTCATGGGGAACACCTATTCGGGGTCCTCCCCCACGGGCCTTGCATCAATCCTGGATGTGGCGGCTCCAGACGACATGATTCTCATTACCTCTTTCGGGAGTGGTGCCGGGAGCGACTCTTTTATCCTACGTGCAACGGAGCTCCTCCCGGAACGGCAGGATCTGGCCCCGAAGGTCCGGGACATGCTGGACAGCCCGAGGAAGTATCTGACCTATGGAGAATACGCGAAGCTTCGCGAGAAGATCATTGTGAACGACTGACCGGGCCCCGTCCAAGGGGAGAAATCGGTCCTTCGAGAGCCGAGGAAAAACGGCAGGAGGAACGGATGCGAGAAGTGGCGGTCATTGGAGCGGGAATGACCAAGTTCGGAGAGCTCTGGGATATGAGTCTCCGGGATTTGTTCGTGGAGGCGGCTCTCGAGGCGATGAAGACCGCCGGGGTTGATTCCATCGACTCCATATACGTTGGAAACATGTCGGGGGGGCAGTTCGTGGGTCAGGAGCATCTGGGCCCACTCATGGCAGACCACCTCGGGGTCGCCGGCGTACCGGCCACCAGGGTCGAGTCGGCTTGTGCATCGGGGGGCATGGCCCTTCGATCGGCCTACCTGGAAGTGGCTTCGGGGATGAGCGACCTAGTCCTGGCCTCCGGGGTTGAAAAGATGAACGACGGAGCCGACGTCACCGGGGTTTTGGCCACAGCCTCCGATCAGGAAGAAGAGGTCTATTACGGGGTGACCTTCCCCGGACTATACGCCATGATCGCCCGGGCCCATATGGAGAAATACGGGACCACTGAAGAGGACATGTCCTGGGTAAGCGTAAAGGCACACAGGAATGGGGCGAAAAACCCCCACGCCCAGTTCAGGCGGGTGATGTCCCTGGAGGACGTCATGACCTCCAGCGTAGTGCCCGAGCCCTTGAGGCTCCTGCATTGTTCCCCGGTCACCGACGGTGGGGCCGCGCTGCTACTCTGTCCTCTCGATCGAGCCCATGAATTCACTGATAAGCCAGTGAAGATCCTGGCAAGCGGGGCCGCCACATCTTCGCTGACGCTGGCAGACAGGCCCGACCCCGCAGATCTGGACGTGGTGGAGCTCTCCGGAGAACGAGCCTATGAGATGGCTGGTGTGAAACCCGAGGACGTAGACGTGGCGGAGGTCCACGACTGCTTCGCCATTGCTGAGATCTGCTGCTATGAAGCGCTTGGCTTCGTGGGGGCGGGTGAGGGAAAGGATGCGGCCCGTGAAGGGGTCACGGATCTGGGAGGCAGGATCCCGGTCAATGTGAGCGGCGGCTTGAAGTCGAAGGGGCATCCTGTTGGAGCCACGGGCATCTCTCAAGCCGTCACCATCATCGAACAACTCCGCGGTGAAGGAGGCGAGGTTCAGGTCGAAGGAGCCAGGATTGGTTTGGCTCAGAACATGGGGGGCTCCGGTGCGAGCTCCGTCGTCCACATCTTCCAGGGAGTCTGATTATGCCGAGCCCGCGTTATCATCGTGAGATCCCGGCTCGCTATCGCCTGGAGGCAGGAAAGTGCAGGGAATGTGGCCGGGTGCTCTACCCGACCCGGAAGGTCTGTCCTGCATGCCGGAGCCAGGAGATGGAGGCGGTGAACCTCTCTCGTAAAGGGACGGTCGTGACGTCCACCGTCATCCACGTGTCCCCTGACGAGTTCCTGAATGAGGCGCCGTACGCCATGGCTGTGGTTGAAACCCCAGAAGGAGCCCGCTTCATGACCCAAGTCGTGGACTGCGATCCGTCCACAGTCCTGCCGGGCATGGAGGTGGCCCTCGAGTTCCGTCTCGTCAGAAAAGAAGGCAAGAGCGGAATTCTGTGCTACGGCCACAAAGGGGTGCCAGAAACGGGTTAGCTTCACCCACTCTCTTCGGTTGAAGATCCCGAGAATGGGATCGAGCCTCCGCGAATAAGATGAGCCCGGGCCACTTGTTGACCCGGGCTCGCGTTTTTCCTGGGCGGGATCAAAAAGAGCCTAGTGGAGAACGATGCTCCGCTGAACGCCGCTCCTTCGATCGGGGAGCGTTCGCCGCTCAACCAACCTCCGTTGGGTACCTGCCCGTCTGTGTTTGATCCTTCGGTCCATGGCCACCGACACTTCGCCACCGCGGCGATCCGATACAGATCGTCGGTCCATGTAAGAACGCCTGTCCGAAATGGTGCGGCGGTCAAAACCCGACCGTCGCTCCCGGAGGTCCATTTGGAGCATGAATACCTCTTCCGAGGGCTATCGTTATACTCAAATCTTTCACCCCATGGTTAGCTAGGTCAATCTTCCTGGATGGTATGAAAAAAGGGGGCCGGAGATCGGCTCCCTCAGCATCCGATGACCCCTTGGGTCTCGGGAATGCATCAACCGCTGGTTGGTCAGGGGAACATGGGTTGCAGGCGACGGTCATGCATGGTCCGCCTGACCGCGGCTCGTCGAGGAGCCGGGGACCGGCGAGGGGAGTCTGACCTCCGATCAGGCATCAGGCCCTGAACGCGGGATGCGGGTCGAGTCTGGCGTCGATCCATGAACCGGCGCTCCTCCCCGCTTCGCCGATCCCTCTCGGTTCGACGTTCATCGCTCACCCTTCGATCACCACCGTGCCGGCGCTCTACCTCCGGCCAGGAACCGAGGGGGCCTTCCCCCATTGCAACCTCCACCGATCGGGGCTCTCCCGAAGCCCATGTCATCTGGTAAACTTCCAAGATAATGAGGCTCGGGAGAACCCAAAAGGTGTGAATCGGACCCATGGCTTGCCCGATGGCCCTAATTGTGGGGTTTACTGGATTATTCCCTCTCGGCCCGAACGGTGAGAATCAGGACCGATCGGCCGGCGGGGCTACCGTCGACGAGTTGGGTCCTGACCTGTGTACCCCCAATGACGATGGTCTGGCCCGGGGTGATGTTCACGGTGGCTGCCATGAGCTCGTCCCAGGTGTCCCGCAGCTGGACCGGGTCCAACCGGACGGTTCCTGCAGACGTGATGCGAGCCGCAGCTTCGACCGTGATGGGGTTGTCCACGCCCAGGAACCTCTGAGAGAATTGCTGCGTTCCCTGAGCTCCGCCGGCGATTGGGACCATGGCTTCTCCAAGGAGCCGGTACCCCTGGAATCGGAAGAGGGATCGGAGTTCGTCCACCACATCGGCGATGGCCGCGTCCTCTTCCTGATACGAGTCGGCCTCGATCAGCTGAAAACGGAGGCGGATTCCGGGGATGGGCTGGTCGTACTCTTCCAGGACTCGGGCGATCTTCTCCAGGTTGTCCCGGGTTTCCCGGACAGTGAGGGCTTCCATTGTAGCACTCATATCCCCCGGACTCTCCTCACGGTCGCTGAAGACGTAGGGATCGATGAGCTCGGCGGCCTCGTAACCGGACCGATGTTTCAGGTTGAATGTCTGAACATCCAGTCTCGGGCCGCCGAAACCGTCGCAACCCAGTAAAAGAAGGCCGGCTAGGGTCAGGACAGAAAGCGTTTTGACGAGTTTCATCTGAAAATCCTCCATTAGAAAAACCAGAGCACGGTAATATCCGGGTTGTTGGTCGCCAGGACCGCGGCGTTTTGGCCTTCAGGGACTTCCACGCCCAGACCGGCGGTCCTTTGGGGCGGGGCGTAGGAGTCTCCCGGAAGGGACGGCTCCCCGCCGAGAAAGAGAGTGACCACGGCAGCTGCTGCTGCCAGTGGGATGAGGGGAAGGCCGAAGCGTTTGAACTGAAGCCCCCGGTGTTCCCGGGAAGTGGTTTTGGGAGAGGTCCCGGGGCGTTTTTCCAGGGCCTCATCGAGTAGCTGATCCAGGTCGGGAACCTCAACTGCACCCACCATTTGGATTCCCAGGCGACGTTCTTCCTCCAGCACGAGCTCAGCCATGGCCCTGCACCGGGGGCAGGTCCTGATGTGTTCGGCGAGGCTACTGTCACCGTGGCCCTGCAGATCGAGAGGGTCCCCTTCCAGAATCCGGTGGACGGCGTCAGAACAGGTCATGGGAGGTACTCCTCAACAAATTCCGTGTGTTGCTCCAGGATCTTCTTTCGAAGGGACCGACGAGCCTTGAGAAGAGCAGCCCTCACCGAGACAGGGGCCATCTCCAGAATCACTCCGATCTCAGGGGAGCTGAGTCCCTGGAGCTCGGAGAGCTGGAAGACCTCACGTTGTCGAGCCGGGAGCTCCTGTACAAAGGTCGTGATGAGGTCTCCGAGCCGCTTTCTGTCCACTTCGGTCGCACCTGGGTTTGAGGTTTCTCTTATGCGTTCCATTTCGATTTTCAGCCGGTTCATCTTCTTTTCCTGCCGCCCTCTCCGACGGGTATCCTCCAAGGCCTGGTTTCGGGTCACGGTGAAGAGCCAGGTCAGGAACCGCGCTTCGCCCCGGTACGAGGAGATCTTCCTCACAAGAAGTAGAAACACTTCCTGGCTCAGATCCGAGGCCGAGTCAGGGTCTCCCGTATGGGCCAGCGCCCACTGCCGAACCGGCGGACCGACCTCCTCCAGGAGAGATCTGAGGGCCTTTCGATCTCCCTGCTGTGCCTTCTCGATCAGAATCGGATCCGGGTCTATTCTCGAAGGAGGGCTCTTCAAAAGGACTCCGTTTTGCTCGGTCGTTGTAAAGGAGACGGAGCGAACGACTCAACAGTTACCTTCACAAAAAACAAAAGGAGGAGACGGCCTTCGGAGGCCGCCTCCTCGACTGTACCGTAATGGTTACGTCCGCCCGGCGGACTCTCCTCGCCTGGACTCTATCGCCCCTCGATGGGCGGTGGGGGGAGAATGCCCGGTTGGAACGAACTGATGTAGGCTACCAGATCCCAAACGTCTTCATCCTTCAGCATCACCCCCCAGGCCGGCATGGAGGACCCGTGCAGGCCCCCACCTCCGGACCGGATCTTCTCGAAGGCTGCCTGGAAATTCCGGGCTGCCAGGAGAGTGTCCTGGGTGAAGTTCGCCGGCGCTACCTCCAGGACCTCCGCCCCGGGACCGTCTCCCCGTCCCGTGACACCATGACAGGTTTGGCAACGGAGTATGTAGCTCTTGTGCCCTGCGATGGCGCTTCCCGCAAGCTCCGTGGGGTAGGTCAGGGCAGGGAGGTAGGCGATGGCCGACGAAAATGCTTCGACGTCGATCAGGGAGAGAACGTTGGTCATATGTGGGTTTTCCGGGTCAAGGCCACCCGCCTCCGCCCTGAAGTCCGCCTGGATCTGCCGTACCGAGGCACCCGATAGAGGCCCTGAATTGAAATCGCGGGGCGCGGGAACAGCACCGGCTTGGACGGCTGGGCCATCCCCACGGCCGGCCGAACCGTGGCAGGACCAGCACATGGTCTCGTAGACCACCCTTCCAGCCTCCTGCTCGGCAGTGAGTTGGAACGGCATCGGTGCGTCCGTCAGTGCTTCAGCGGCCGGTGCGCCCGTCTCCTGGGGTGCCTGTGTCTCCGGGGGCTCACCCTGGGCGCAAGCTGATAGGGTGACGGCCAAGAGAACGGTGGCTGGAACCCGCAAGTGCATTCCATCCTCCCTGATTGTTGATACGTTGGATTGGGTCTTTCGATCGCTTCCTCTTCGAGCCCAGACATTGTCTCCCCGCGGGGGAGCATTCCGG
>JBDHGR010000167.1:0-13897 GCA_039589815.1 Gemmatimonadota bacterium
CCCACCCGCCCAACACCCTCCCCCCCACCCGCGTGGGTCTCCGGGTTTCTCCAAAACCGGCCCAGGCCATCACCCAGGGGGGATGTCCGCTCGGGCCGCGCGGTCCCCCACGGTGAAGTAACCGAGGTGGTTACCGGTTTCGTCGGCAATCAGCCAGACCGCACCGGGTCGTGTCCGCTGGCTCTTACGGCCGTCTTCAGCGTCGATCAGGCCGTAGGGCTGGAGCCCACCATCACCACTCACCCAGAATAACTCAACCGCCGTGTTCCGGTGATTGATGAAGGCGACGTTGAAGAAGTTCCCGTCCGGTCTGGAGGGGGGCACCGGTCCCGCCTCGAGGGTACGCCACTCAAGCGCAGGGAGTGACGAATCCTGTGGCTCCACATAGGAAGCATACCTCTCAGGCGCCAACGCGCGCATCTCCTCGAGCTGAGCAGCATATTCCGGCATCTCGGCCAGGTTCCGCCATTCATACCGGTCCGCGGACGTGTTATAGAGCTCTTCGTCGCCGTCTTCATATCGGATATAGCGCCAGTCCTCGGTGCTGATGCTGTAAGCGCCGGGGCGGTTCAGATATGTGATGGAGGCATGGCTCCATTCGCTATCAGGGTCTTCAAGCAAAGGAACGAGGTCCTGGCCGTCGTTCTCCTCCTTGTCCGGCAAGCCTGCCAAACGGGTGAGGGTTGGAAACAAGCCCAGAAGGTTGACGGGCCTGGTGCAGACCCCACCCGGCTGCGTCCCCTGGGATAATCCGGGCGTTCCTTCGGGAACTCGAACGATCAGGGGAACACGGGTGCATACTCTCCAACCCGTAAATTTCTGCCAATGCTGTTTCTCTCCTAGGTGCCAGCCGTGATCCCCCCAGAGAACCACGATGGTGTTGTCTCGATTGGGACCACCGTCCAATGCGTCGAGGACCCGTCCCACCATGGCATCTGCAAAGGCAATGGAGGCCAGATATCCCTGAATGCCCTGCCTCCACTGACCATGTTCACGTATATGGGAAAAGTACCGGTTTGGCCCCATGCGTTGACCCGCCGGCGGAAGATCATCGAGGTCATCTTCTTTGTAGCCAGGGGGCAGCTGGATATCCTCAAGGGGAAACAAGTCGAAGTACTTTTGGGGGACGAACCAGGGCTCATGCGGGCGATAGATCCCGCAGGCCAGGAAGAAAGGTTGGTCATGGGGCGCCCTCAACTTCTCCCCGATCCACTCGGAGACCAGCCAATCGCCACCGAATTCCTCGTCCGTCGCGTCGAGGGGGCCCCAATCGGTTTCGACATACTGCCAGGGCCCGCCGACAGGAAGACTGACTGGACGGGTATCCGGGTAGAGAGTCCGGGGGAAGGGATTTTCGGTTTCTTTGTCCGGGTAATAGTCATCCCAGGAACCGGCATCGATGAAGTAGTGAAGGATCTTGCCGGAACCGCCCGCCCAGTAGCCGTGATTGGAGAAATACCGGGGCATAATCTCGGCGTCCGGAAGAATGTCTCGCATCTTCTGGGCGTTGGAGTAGATCCCCGAGTTGTGTGGGGAGATTCCCGTGAGTATCGCGGATCGGGAGGGATTACAGGCCGGTGAGGGGCAGTGGGCGTTTGTGAAGAGCACACCTGAGGATGCCAGGGCATCGATATTCGGGGTTTTCGCCTGCGGATGCCCCCCCATGCAACCGATCCAGTCGTTGAGATCGTCCATTGCGATGAAGAGAACATTTGGCTGGGAAGCCGCGTTCCCTTCCATGTCGGATGGCCGACAGCCGGCAAGGGACAAGCCTGTGATCCCCATGGCCACCTGGCCCATGAACTGACGTCGGGTATAGGAATCCACGTGTCTCCTCCCGAGTGAAAATGGGGCTGGACTTGGGGTCTTCCATCGGCTCAATGTCGGGGGTCCCCGGGACAGGAGCAACGATATCTCCGCCGGCCCCTCTCCTTCCTCGCGTCCCTCACCGAGCCGGTGACCCTCATCTCCCTCTTTCCGCCCTCCCGGGCTTGCTCGCGTCCGAGGGACTGAGGTACACTGCCGGTCTTCCGAGTTCAACCACCGGAAACAGCAAGGACGAGACCATGATACGGCACCGACCATACCTTCTGTCCCTCTTTCTCCTCCTGCCGCTGCTCTCCGCAACGGCGACGCCGGCTGCCGGCCAGGAGGCCTCGGGCACATCGGCCAACTGGATTCTGGCCGAACGGTTCAGCTCCGAGAACGTCTCCAAGTTCATTCACACGACCTCGGTGAGGCCGAACTGGATCAACGAGACCGACTCCCTGTGGTACGAGTGGAAAGACGGGGACGGCACCCGCTTCCACCTCGTTTTGCCCGACGGACCCACCCGGCGCCCCCTATTCGACCACCAGCGGATGGCCGAGATGCTCACCGAGGCGACCGGAAAGCCCCAGGTAGCTCACGACCTGCCCATCCAGAACCTGGAGTTCACTGAGGAGGGGGACGCCTTCGAGTTCGAGGCCGACACCACCCGTTTCCGGTTCGGCCTCGACGCCCAAACCCTCGAGGAGCTGGACGAGGAGGAAGAGGAGGACGACCGGGAGTGGCGCCTCTTCAGCCCGGACAGCACCGCCTACATCTACGCCGAGGAGCACAACCTTTACCTGGTGGAGGTCGTGGACAGTGTGGACCAGGACGCCGTCCAGCTCACCACCGATGGGGAGGAAGACTACAGCTTCGGGAATCGGGACGAGGAAGACATTCGGGACGACGAGGAGGACGAGGAGGAGGAAGAGGAGGAGGAAGGATCGGATTCGGACGATCCCACCCGGTTCCGGGTACGGCCCCGGGGGGATTGGTCGGAGGACGGCCGGGCTTTCTACGTCCAACGCAGTGACAGCCGGGGGTTGGACCAGGACCTCTGGGTCATCAACGTACTGGAGGATCCCCGGCCTGAGCTCCGCGAGTACAACAAGGTCATGGGGGGCGAGCCCCTCCCCTACCGGGAACTCTTCGTCCTCCGCCGGGGCGAGGAGACGTTGACCGAGCTACCGGAAGTCCACAAGTGGAAGGACCAATCCCTCGGGAACCTCCACTTCGGAGCCACCTCCGACGTCCTCCGAATGATCCGGCGGGATCGCATGTGGCAGAACCTCGAGCTCATCGAGGTGAATCTCAACACGCGGGACGTGAGGGTGCTGGTGGAGGAGAGCCTGGGGTGGTCCACTCTCGAGGGCGGTTCGGGCTTCGGCAACCAGTATCAGCCTCGCTACGTCGAGCATGGCGGTGACTTCCTCTGGTGGTCCGAGCGGACCGGCTGGGGCCACGTCTACCTGTACGACTACGAGGGCAACCTGAAGCACCCGGTCACCTCCGGCCCGTGGCGGGCTGCCAGCGTGGAAGCGGTGGACTCGGTGGCGCGGGTGGCATGGATCGTGGGGCTGGGTCAGGAGTCGAGCGAGAACCCCTACCACAAGCACCTCTACCGCACCAGCCTGGACAATCCGGCCCTCACCCTCCTTAACCCGGAGGACCACGACCACCAGGTCAACCTGTCCCCCTCCCAGCGCTACCTGGTCGACAACTACTCCAGTCCTGACGCACCCTGGCGATCGGTGCTCCGGGACGGACGGAGCGGCGAAGTGGTGATGGAGCTTGAGGATCTGGATGTGACCCCGCTGGAAGAGCTCGGATGGCACCCCCCCGAACCCTTCGTCGTGAGGTCGGCCGACGGGATCACCGACATTTACGGCAACATGTGGAAGCCTTTCGACTTCGATCCGGAGCTCATGTACCCCGTCATCGCCAGCGTCTACCCGGGTCCCCAGAGCGAAGGGTACTCCACCACCTTCAGCGCAGGCGCATCCCAGCAGACCCTGGCTCAGCTCGGCTTCATCGTCATCCAGATCGGCAACCGGGGCGGGAGCCCCCACCGCAGCGCTGCCTACCGGGCCCACAGCTACCAGAACCTCCGGGATTATGGGTTAGCCGATAAGAAAGCTGGGATCGAGGAACTGGCCGCCCGGCATTCCTTCATCGATCTGGAGCGGATCGGGATATACGGGCACTCGGGAGGCGGGTTCATGACCGGCGCGGCCATGCTTGTGCCGCCCTACAACGAGTTCTTCACTGTGGGCGTCGCGTCCAACGGGAACCACGACAACAACGTGTACAGCGACTATTGGGCCGAGCAGAACCACGGCCTCCAGTACGAGTGCGTGGATCAGGACGAGCTAGACGTGGACGAGGAGCGCGTCGAGGTTGTGGGAGAGGAGCTTTGGGAACGACGGCAGATCGAGGGAGACGGTTACTGCGAAGCGGACGAGGGCATCCAGTGGAAGATCGATGTGCCTTCCAACGTTGACGTGGCGGAGAACCTGGTGGGTCACCTCATGCTTGCCTTCAGCGACAATGACAACAACGTCCACCCGGCCAACACGATCCGGCTTGTGCGGGCCCTGGAGGAGGCGGACAAGCGCTTCGACCTGGTCCTGGTCCCAGGGCAAGCACACGGGTTCTGGCCTATAAACGCTTACCTCCAGCGACGGCGAAACGAGTTCTTCGCCGAGCACCTGCTGGGAGACCACACCCATCGGAGCCAGGTGGACATCAAGTACTGACCGAAGGGGGTAAAGGGCCGTTCAAGACCGCGCGGCCCACCGCCCCCAGATCCGGCGTTACTCCCTGAGAGGGATCGGGCGGAAAAGGAAAGACCCCGTTTGGCAGCGTGATGCCAGACGGGGCATTCCTATGAATGAGAATGGGTCTGGGTAGACTCGAGCCGGAGGCCCTGGATGGACCCGAACCGACCCAAGCGCTCCGCCTGCGCTTTCCTCGGCGGCCTCGCCGGTCACATGGGGGGTGCCGCCCACGCAGCCACCCCTACCAGGTCCGATTCTGTCGGCCGGTTCGAGAAACGAACCTCCGGCCATGGCAGGTAACCGAGTGAAGTTGACCCTTTTTCAAGGGATTACTATGGTCCTCCACCAACCTCCGACCCATGACAATCGTGGATGGCAGGATCGTTTTTGAGCGCCGACCGGCTCTTCACCAGCTACGGGAGATCATAGATCCATGAATACGGCAAAACGGATCGCGACCTTCGTCGTCGGTTTGTCCTTTCTTGCTTGTGGAGAGGATCAGCAGCGGCCCGCCGACCTTATCCTCAAGAATGCCGACGTGTACACGCTTGAGGAGGACCAGCCGTGGGCCAGCGCTGTGGTGATCACGGGAAACACCATCACCGCTGTCCTGGACTCCGGTTCCGAGGCCGACGCGTTCCAGGGGCCCGAAACACGGGTCATCGACATGGACGGGGCCTTCATCATGCCCGGTTTTATTGACAGCCACACCCACTTTGCAGGTTGGGGATCCATTTGGAACAACGCGGACCTCATGGCCGTCTCGGAAGACGAGGGGCTCGTGGCCGAGATTTCCCGGGTGGCGGGGATTCTCCCGGAGGGAGAGTGGATCACCGGTGGCTCCTGGGACGGCCATCGACTGTGGGAGGCCGATTGGAGGGAAAGGGAGAGGCTGAAGGAGAACCGTTGGAGGCCCCACCGCCGGACCATCGACCCTCTTACCCGGAATCACCCTGTTTTCGTCAACAGCTGGGACAGGGAGCTCTATCTGGCCAACACCCCGGCTCTGGTCGCCGCAGGCCTGGAGGATGCCCCTTTGCCTGGGATGGATCTGGAGCCGGATGGCAGTCCGACGGGTTTGATCCGGGCAGGGTCCCCTGCCATCGCCGAGATCCGGGCGAGTTCCAGGACATCACCGGTGAGGCATCCGTGCGACGATATGCGACGCTTCACGAAGACGGAGAACTCACCGCCCGGGTATGGATGCGCCTGGATTTGAGCCGTAGTGCCGAGATCCAAGCAGCCGGGATCGACATGGGAACTCACCCTGTCACGGGCCAGCCGGACCGCTACCTCCGTTACGGGGCCTATAAGGGGTACATGGATGGCCTCATGGGCTCCCACGGAGCCCTTCTCTTCGAGCCCTACACGGACAACCCCGAGACCAGCGGCCACTACCGCCGCCATTCCAGCGATGCCGAAGACCTCATGGAGCCCAACCTGGAGAAGATCCTGGGCATGATGAGGATCGCGGTGGAAGACGGATACGTCATCAACACACACGCCATCGGAGACAAGGGAATCGCCCTGACCCTGGATCAATACGAACAACTCGCGGAAGAGTATGGGAGAGACGCGGTAGCTCGCTCCCGTGTGATTCATGCGCAAACCATGAGGGAAACGGACTATCGAAGGTTCGCCGAGATGGACATCATCGCCGAGGTGAATCCCAGCATGGTGCAGGATGACATGAGGTGGATCATTCGGAGGCTTGGCCCAGAGCGGGAAAAGCTCTCCCACCCCTACAAGAGCTTCCTTGATCACGGGGTGGTGATCGTGGGGGGATCCGACATCCCTGGAGCCCAGGGCGCCACTTTTCCCTGTCATCCGAAGTACGTGATCAACGCGGCGGTGAATCGAACACGGACTGACGGTACGCCGGAGGGTGGATGGCTCCCCGAAGAGGCGATCTCCATGCACCAGGCGATCCGAATGCACACCCTGGATGCGGCCTACGGCACCTTCGATGAAGACGTTCGAGGGTCCATCAAGGTTGGGAAACTGGCTGACCTGACGGTTTCCGATCTGAACCTCATGGAGATCGAGCCCACGGACGTTCTGGGCATGGAGATCGTCATGACGATCGTGGACGGCAGGATCGTTTTTGAGCGCTGACCAGGCAAAGGGCAGGACACCGTGCCCTGGCGGATGGGAACAGATCCGCGGCGACGTACAGCGGCTTTTTTTGCAGGCCCGTTAGGCTTCGGATAGCTTGTCCCTTCCCAACAACCAAGGGAGGGAAACCAGCATGAGAGCCGCCGGCCCCGGACGGATCCCTTTCCGAAGTTCTCTTCTCGGTTCACTCATCCTTCTGTGTTCGATCTCGAATTGCGGACCGGTGAGCCCCGCAGGCGAAGGCCGCGGTCTTACCATCGTTCAGTCATCCGTGTCCATCGGTGACCCGCATATTGCTTCCGATTCCTCGAACCGGCTCGGGATGCTCTTTTCCATCTACGAGGCCCTGGTGAAACTCGACGACGAAGGAACCCTTCAACCCGGACTGGCCGACCGATGGCAGGTTGGAGAGGACGGCCGGACCTGGACGTTCTTCCTCCGGTCGGGCGTGGTCTTTCACAACGGGGATGGCCTCGTGGCTTCGGACGTCGTGGCCACCTTGGGTCGGGTGCTGGACCCCGCCATCGGAGGGGCGTTCGGAACCCAGGGGGTGTACATCAGCTACCTCGGGAACGCCGAAATCTCTGCCCCGGACGACTCGACGGTTGAGATCGTCACGGAAGATCCGATGGCCGATCTCCTCGACCTACTCGTGGCGATGCCGATCAGCCCTGCCCGCGAGCTCCACCGTCTCCCCTATGAGTACGTGGGAACCGGCCCGTACCGGATCACGGAGCTGGGAGAGGACCGGGTGGTCATGGAGGCCCACGAGGCCTATTGGAGAGGTCCACCCGAGTTCAGGACCATCACCTGGGTGGCGGAGGGGGACCCTGATCGCAGGGTCGAAGCCGTGTTGACGGGCGAGGCCGACCTCTCATCCGGAATCGGGCTCGACGGGTGGCGTCGGCTCGAAGCGGAAGCCGGGGCCGAAGCCCACAAGTGGGACAGCGGTCTCGCCATCATCTTCATGGCAAACGCCCAGGAAGGCCCCTGCACCGACCGCCGTGTCAGGCGGGCCCTGAATTACGCCGTCGACGTGGACCAGATCATCGCTGAGGTCGTGGGCGGAGCCGCCAAACCTCTGAACGGCTTCCTGACCCCCCACCATTTCGGGCATGATCCCGACACCCCGCCCTACCCTTATGACCCGGAGGAAGCCCGGCGCCTGCTGGCAGAAGCCGGCTACCCCGACGGTCTGACCCTCGTGTTCGATATTCCGTCCAGCATGCCCGACGAAGCCCCGGCTCTGGCGAGCCTGATGGCGGAACAGTTCAGCCGGGTGGGAATCACACTGGAGATCGTGGAGCACGAGGACAGGGCGGCCTATTCGGAGATGGTCCGCGAAAAGCGGATCAACGACGCCGCAGCGTTCGATTCGAGTCCGCGGAGCACCTATCGGGTGCTTCGGGAGAAGATCCATTCCGGCCTCGCCGGACCATGGTGGGAGGGTTACCGGAACCCCGAGGTGGACTCCCTCATCGAAGAGGCCGAGCGAACGTTCTCCACCGCCGATAGGCAGGCCACCTACCGGAGGATCTACCGGCTCATCCGTGACGATGCCCCGTGGATTTTCCTTTACAGGCCCACCCGGTACTGGGCGGCGGGCCCAGCCATGGCGGGCTGGGAACCCAGGGCGGACGGCCTCCTCATTTTTTCCTGACGCTGGTGAAGACCGTGGATCCGCGATGGTGACTCCTGACCAGGAGGTCCAGATGGGTAGTCGAGCCTTCCTCCGATGCTCTGGGGAGCTCGGAACCATGCTGCTATTGGGAACCGTGCTGCTCCCTTGTGGTGCCCGTGCGCTCCAGGCGGGCGGTGTCCACCCCCAGGAATCCGGGCTCGAGCAGGCGCTCTTCCAAGCCATCGACCGGAACAGGGAGGCCCACCTGGAGTTCCTGAAGCACATGATTCAGGCCCAGCCCGCCGGGGAGGATTCCGTTCAGAGCGTGGTGGCAGCCCGGTTCGCGGAACTCGGCCTCGACATCCAGACACTCCGGCTCCTGCCCACGAAACTGAGCCTTTCCCAGGAGTTCGCAGCGGAGGAGACCATCGATATGACCGAACGGGTCAGTGTCATGGGGCGGTTGGCCGGGACCGGATCCGGTCGGAGCATGCTGTTTTTCGGGCATCCGGATCCTGAACCCATCACGGAGGAGTCTCTCGCCGGCTGGGAGCATGACCCGTTCGCGGGCGAGGTGGACCAGGGCAGGATCTATGGGTGGGGTGTGGCCGACGACCTGGCTGGGGTGGCCATCATGGCCGAAGCAGTGGCGGCGGTGTTGGAGACGGTGGGAGTACCCCGAGGGGACATCCTCCTGGGCAGCACCCCTGCCAAACGGAACGCCCGGGGCATTCTCGGGCTCTTGAACGAAGGCTACCGAGCCGACGCATCGGTCTATCTCCATCCGGCCGAGTCCGAACAGGGCCTCCAGGACATCAAGGCCATCACCTCTGGGATGATCCAATTCCGTATCACCGTGTCGGGCAGGGCCCCGGACACCCCTGAGCCGGGACAGACGGCCTTTGCCCATAGGGCGATCAACGCGGTGGAGAAAGCTCGGCTCCTCCTGGTAGCCCTCGATGAGCTAGGCCAACGCAGAGCTGGAAGGGTGCATCACCCAGCCCTCGACGCGGCGGTGGGACGCTCCACCAATCTGCTGCCGAGTCACGTGGCCTGCGGGCACGTGGGTCGAACCACACAGGTCCCGACGGAGTGCGCGCTGGAAGGCTCAGTGACCTTCCCGCCCAACGAGCAGATGCCCGAGGTGCAGGCCGAAATCCTTCAGGTGATCCAACGGGTCGCTCGGGAAGATGAATGGCTCCGTGAGAACCCGCCGGAGGTCGAGTGGTTATTCGGCACTCAGGGCGTGGAGGTTCCTGACGATCACCCTCTCTACCGGACGGTTCATGAGGCCGTCGTAAGGGTCACGGGCATCGAGCCCCGGGTGAACCCCCTGCACTCGGCCTCCGACATACGGAACCCGAAGCTCTTCAGCGGCATTCCTTCGGTCGGCATCGGGCCTCTCGCGGGCGATCTGACCCAGGCCGGGGGTCACGACGAGTGGGTGGACGTCGACGACTACATCCGCGCAATCAAGATCTGTGCAAAGATCATTGTCGACTGGAGCGGTTGACCGGTTCCTGGGGCCGATCCGCCGGTCGGTCGAAGTCACCATCGTCACCCTCTTCGGGGTGTTGACGGTTTCCGTGTTCGCCCAAGTGGTGGCCCGCTACGTCTTCAACCACCCGCCGGCCTGGACCGAGGAGTTGGCCCGGTTCTGCCAGGTTTGGATCATCCTACTGGCCTCTTCCGTCTGTATCCGGAAGGGCAGCCACCTGGCCGTCGACTACCTGGGGCCCGCCCTCCGAACCCGTACCCGGAAGTTCGTGGCCGGCGCCACGAGCGTCCTCATCGTGTTGTATTCAGCGGTGGTGGCGACCTGGGGAATCCGACTGATGGTCATCGGCCTCGGTCAGACCTCTCCCGCCATGCAGCTGAACATGGGGCTGGTGTACCTGGTGTTTCCCATTGCCGGGGGGCTCATGGTCGTCGAGTCGATTCTGACGACTACGCACCGGGCCCGAGAGCGGGAAGAGCTATGATCCTTCTCGTCCTTCTCATGCTCGGGTTGATTGTCATGGGCATGCCGGTGGCCTTCGCGTTGGGCGTGGGCGCCCTGGGAGCCCTCATCGCTGAGCCGAGCCTCCCCGTCACTCTCGTCCCCCAACGCATGTTCACGGCGCTGGACTCCTGGCCCATCATGGCGGTCCCCCTTTTCATGTTGGCCGGCGGCCTGATGGACAAAGGGGGGATGTCCCGACGGATCGTGGAGTTCGCTTCCGCATGCCTGTGCTTCGTGCGTGGAAGTCTGGGGATGGTGACCGTGATGGCCAGCATGGTGTTCGCCGGGATCTCAGGGTCGTCCACGGCCGACACGGCGGCGGTCGGCTCCATTCTGCTCCCGGCTATGCGGGATCGGGGCTACGATATGAGATTCGCCGCAGCCCTCCAGGCTGCGGCCGGCGCCATCGGCCCGATCATACCACCCAGCATCCTGATGATCGTGATCGGCTATGTGACGGGAACCTCGGTGGCACAGCTGTTCCTGGCCGGCGTGGTCCCGGGAGTCCTTATCGGAATCGGCCTCATGGTGGTGGTCTACCGTCAGGCGCTGAAGGAGGGGCCGGACTTCGATGCCCCCCAGCCGTTCAACGGTCGGCGGGTCCTGGCCACAGGCGTGAAAGCCCTCCCGGCTCTCGGGCTCCCGGTCCTTATCGTCTTCGGGATTCTTGGAGGAATCTTCACCGCCACGGAGGCCGCAGCAGCAGCCGTAATGTACGGCCTCCTGGTGGGTCTGCTTCTCTATAGGGAGGTTGAGTGGAGCGACCTTCCGTCCATCGCTCTCGAAGCGGCGGAGCGTGCGTGCGTGGTGCTCTTCATCGCCGCGACTGCGATGCTCTTCGCCTGGCTCGTAGCGGTGAACCAGGTCCCCCAGGCTCTTGGGGTCTTTCTGCAGACCCACATCGCCGATCGCACGGTGTTCCTGATCTTCCTGAACCTGGCCCTTCTTCTTATTGGGATGTTTCTCGAGAGCTTCTCGGCGGTGATCGTCTTCATGCCGATCCTCTTCCCTTTGGCTCTCGACTTCGGCATCGATCCCCTCCATTTCGGCATCCTGGCCACCGTGAACCTGGCCATCGGCTATATCACGCCTCCCTACGGCGCCACCTTGTTCGTTGCTTGTGGCATCTCGGAACAGAGCGTACGGGCCGTGAGCGGACGGGTGGTTCCCATCCTGATCGCCATGCTGGTTGTTCTCCTCGTCGTGACCTACTGGCCCGACACGGTGTTGTGGCTACCCAGGATGGCCGCCCCATGAGGAGGAGCTCAAAGGGCCCCATGAAAGGGACGACCACCACCAGAGCTGTGATCCTCGGGGGCTCCTGCCTCTTCCTGGCCGGTTGCGGGTCGGAGGGACGAGTGACGGTCATCAAGGCGGCCCTCTCCCAAAACCCTTCGGAGCCTCAGGTCCGGGCCGTCGAGCTTCTCGGGGAGCTCGTTTCCGAGGACACCGACGGGCGGATCATCGTTCAGGTCTATCCCAACAACCAACTGGGCAATCAGAGGGATGTGGTCGAAGGGCTTCAGATGGGCAGCGTCGAGCTGGCCAACATCGCCAGCGTCATGGCCAGTTTTGTTCCCGAGGTGAACCTCTTCGAGCTCCCGTTCTTGTTCGACGGACCGGAGCATTTCGACAAGGTCTTGGATTCTTCCATCGGCCGGGGCCTGGCCCCGGCCTTCGAAGAGCGAGGCCTCCATCTACTGGGTTACTTCGACGCCGGCGAACGCCACATCATGACCACTGAGCAGCCGGTGGAGGATCTGGGGGACCTGAGAGGACTCAAGATTCGGACGATGGAAAATCGGCTTCACCTTGCCACCTTCGAGGCATTCGGGGCCAACCCGTTGCCCATGGCGTATGGAGAGCTGTACACGGCGCTGGAACAGGGTGTCATCGACGGAGCGGAGGCGGCGGACCCAAACTACTTTGCGAAACGGTTTTACGAGCCCGCGCCACACTGGGCCCGGGTGGGTTGGATCCGACTCATCGAATATGTGGTAATGAGCCGGTCATTCTACGATGCCCTTCCTGAAGCCGATCGCCGGGTGGTTGACAGGGCGGCCAGACAGATGATTGCCCAGCAGCGGACCTGGTACCGGGCTGAGGCCGACTCCGCCCTCCAGCGGTTACTGGAAGCAGGGGTGACGATCAGCACCCCGGACAGGGAGCCCTTCCGCAGCCGGGCTCGGCAGGTCTACGAGGACTGGGCCGACAAAGTGGGCGGACTGGACAAGATCGAGGCGGTCCTGGCGCTGCGGGATTCGGTGCCGACGCGGTAGACGGCACCGCCGCCACAAGAAACGCGGCAGGAGGCGCGAAGGCACCGACCGTAGGTCGAAACCTGGGCGCGCAGGATCCGGCATGGAGCCGAGATGGTGCATTTCGGCCTGACGGAGAAGGCAGTGGTGCATACCCCGGCAAGTCTGTAGTCTGATCCAAAATCCAGGACATGCTGCCGGCCTCGACGGTCCGGCCGCACCCTATCGACCACCCGGACAGGTGAAAGGACCCATCCATGAGCAAGCGCGTCTCGAGCTTCGGGGTGGCTTGGCTACTCCTCCTCCTCGTCTACCCTGGCACGAACACGGTGGCCCAGGAGTCGGGGCAGGACGTCCTTGCGGCTGCTGCCGCCGGGCTGTCCCTCAGGGAGATCGGGCCCGCCGTGACCGGCGGACGGATCGCAGACATCGAGGTCAATCCTTCCGACCCCAGCACCTGGTACGTGGCCGTGGGCTCCGGTGGACTGTGGAAGACCACCAACGCCGGGACCACATGGACGCCGATCTTCGACGATCAGCCCTCCTACTCCATCGGTGACGTAGCCCTGGACCCCTCCAATCCCGGGATCGTTTGGGTGGGTACGGGCGAGAACGTCAGCGGACGCCATGTGGCCTGGGGAGACGGGGTATATCGGAGCCGAGACGGAGGTCGGACATGGGAGCAACGGGGCCTCCAGGCCTCTGAGCACATCGGGAAAATCCTCGTGGACCCCAGGGACGGTGACGTAGTCCTGGTGGCGGCGGAGGGCCCCCTCTGGAGTGCCGGCGGCGAGCGAGGAATCTTCCGGACCAACGACGGCGGCGTGAGCTGGACGCAGGTCCTGAACCTCGATGAGGACACGGGAGCCACGGATTTGGAGTTCGACCCGGAGAACCCCGACGTGGTGTACGCCGCCACCTTCCAACGCCGCCGGCACATCTGGGGATACCTGGCCGGGGGCCCGGGCTCGGGGATTTGGAAGTCCACCGACGGGGGTGAGACGTGGCGGGAGGTGTCGGTGGGACTCCCACAAGGTGACCTCGGCAAAATCGGGCTGGCCGTGACCCCGGCGAATCCAGACCTGGTGTACGCCACCGTCGAAGCCGACGACGGCCAACAAGGGTTCTACCGCTCGACGGACAAGGGGGAGCGCTGGACCCGGCAAAACGGATACATCTCGGGCGGCACGGGGCCTCACTACTACCAGGAGATCGAGGCTTCGCCCACCGACCCCGACCTGATCTACCAGATGGACGTGTTCATCCAGGTGACCAGGGACGGCGGCGCCACATTCAACGTACTGGGGACCGGAGC
>JBDHGR010000168.1:0-13180 GCA_039589815.1 Gemmatimonadota bacterium
TGCTCTTCTACGACAGGTCCGGGAACCTCCTCCGTAGAGCCGGAGGGCGGGGAGAAGGGCCTGGTGAGTTCCAATCGCTGGAGTGGTTATCTAGGTACGGGCCCGATTCCATCCTGGCCCTGGATGTCCGGGGACACCGCATTTCCTATTTTGATATTGACGGGAACCTCGGACGATCGGTTCGACTTGAACCCAATGCCCAGATTCCTTTCCCCCGTCCAGTGGGGTTTTTCGGCAACGGGAGCTTCCTTGCTACAAAGGGGACGTTCCCTCTTGGGGGTGACCCACCTGCCGGTCGGGCAGAGCGGAGCCCGGAGCCTCTCTTCCACATCTCCTCTGATGGGAAGATCGCGACCCTGTTGGGGTCGTTCCCCGGAGTGGAACGGGTCATTGTCCCCACAGGTCCCGGAGGACGATTGGAACGGCGGAAAAGGCCATTTGGCCGCGGAATCGCATTCGCCGCCGCCGGTGACCGATTCTTCGTTGCCGATAACGCGAGCTATGAGATCCGCGTCTATTCCATCGCTGGACAAGTCCGACAGATAATCAGGAGACAGGCTGCCGCCCTGACACTTGAGCTTTCCGACATCCATTGGTACGAGGACTCGGTCATCGCCACGGTGGGCTCCGACGCGCAACCTCAGACGCGGGTGTTTCTTGCGAACTTGCCACCTGCTCCGCGGACCTATCCCGCTTTTGAGCCAGACGTTCACGTCGACGACGATCTGAACCTCTGGGTAAAGGAGTCCACTCGCGTGGGCGATCACCGTTCTTGGTGGAGCGTCTTCACGCCCGGAGGGGAGTTCCTGGGGACCCTCCAGATGCCACCTGGGTTTGGCCTCTTGGACATCGGGGCCGACTACATTCTTGGTTTGCGGCGCGATGAATTGGACGTTGAGTACGTACATCTCTTCCAACTCCGCAGAGGCCGGTAAGGGCTGTCTACATAACCCGGGTTTGCTGCCGTCGGTGCATGCCCTCACGGCGGTTCCCTTGAGTTTCAGAGCGGCTACACTCATTCTGCACCGCACCAGAGCCGAAGACGATGGAGCATCGCTTGCGATGCGCAGGTCCATCGGAAACCGTCAACTACCCTGGAAGGAATATGCTCTCCGAGACCCTGCGCGACTTGGCAGGTGCCTCCATGACCGATGAGGATGGGAACGGAGTGAGGCTTGAACTGTGCCCTCCCGCGACAGAGGCCGAGATCGCTCAGATCGAAGCCTCCATCTCGGTAGCTCTTCCAACCGAGCTCCGCGAGGCAATGCGCGTCTCCGTGGGGTTCGCAAACGGCCCGCTTGAGTCCCTTGGGTTCCTGGACGTTGACGGTTTTGGCATGGAGGACGTTTTTCCTAACGCCTATCCCGTGGGTCATGACGGGTTCGGCAACTACTGGGTTCTTGATCTCCGTCCCGATGAAGACGAATGCGGCCCGGTTTTCTATGCATGTCACGATCCACCTGTGATCGCATTTCAATCACCAGACGTCTCTGACTTCCTTCGGGCATCTGTTTCCATTTGGCAGCCTGGGCCCCGTAGCACCGTCGACATCGTCCACGAAGAGGTCACCTCCGCCATCTGGGCTTCGAACACGGGAATCCTGAATAGGGAGACCGCTCGGAACTCCCCCGACGCCGTGTTGGCCGAGTTTGCTTCTGGCTTTCCGGATGAAGCTATGTTCGCGGACCTACGTAGTCCCAAACTCGGCGATGGATTCTCATGGGGACGGTTTGGTCCGCGCAAAGAGTGGATCCGCGCTGGTGCACAAAGGCTGTGGGCCATTGTTCCGCCACCACAACGCCGTGGCCTATTTGCGCGGATCTTCTTTCGAGGGGACGGCTAGCTAACACGCATTTGTTGCCGACCGTCCAAGCCTTTCGGGCCTTCCCCTTGTGGGCTTGGGCGGGGTCAGGCATCGTCGTCCGCAGCAGAAACGCAACATGGTCATGTAGCAACCTACTCGACCGGGCGATCACGTGGAGCCACTCGTGCGATTTGGTTTGTACCGAAGGGTGAGAGCCGCACCTCCGTCAATGCTGGGCCTCGTCGTCCTGCTTGCCGCCGGATGCACCCATGGACCAGAAGAGCAACGGGTCGTAGTCGGGCAGATCGTTCGAGTGGGTGAATCCGATCAGGCCCTCGTCACTATTCAATATGAGCGGTTCCAACGGCCCACAGGACTCAATGCCTTTCCCGATGGAGGAAAGGCCAGAGTTTACGAGCGCATCGCCAGGCTATTCCTCGTAAATGCTGTTGAACGCACCTACGCAACTCTGATGGTCCAAGCCGCGCCGGACAGCCTCTGGGAGTCCTTCAACGCCGGAGTAGGAGGTGTGGAAGCCGACAGCGTTTTTTTCCTTCACATGACCGGCTGCTTGAGAGGTGGCGAGTGCTATCCTCAGCTCCAAAACGCGCTAACGCTTCGAATCAGCATGAATGGGACGGTTCGAACTGTGCGCGGGGTCCCAGCCACTGCGAGACTCCCCGGCGTGATGCTCGCTCGACGACCCGGAGAAGAGCGTTACGTGCGCTTCAGCACCAATGGGAACGTACTGACCGCCCGGTTCGTCGAGGACGGGCCGTTCAAGCCAATCTTCGAGGTGCTTGACGATGGGTCGCTGGCAAGCATCGGTGGCTAACTAACACGGGTTCGCTGCCGTCGGTGCATGCCCTCACAGCAGTTCCCTTGAGTTTCATGGCGGCTACACTCATTCTGCACCGCAACAGAGCCAACCCGATCGAACATCGCGAGCCGGAGGGCGCGAACCGCAGTCTGCGAAGCAGCTGGAGACGGCCGAGGAGCCCCGAGGGGGCTGGACGGGCCCACCGAGCGCAGGGCCATCGCAAATCGTTAGGAAGAGGAAGGAATGGAACCGAAACCGCCCCTACTCATCGTCAGACCCCGGTTGAGTTTCTGGGTGGAGTCGGGCGGGCCGGCCAATTTCAATGCGGTCCCACAGGCGGTTCAAGAAGACTGTTTCCAATCAGCCCTATGTTATGACCGGACCGGGCGGGAGTGGCCTATACTGAAAGTGCAGTTCCGGAAGAGGCCGTCCTCATTTCGGGCTGCACTCCCGCTTCGAGTCCCAGTGAAGGTTTCTTTGGGGGTGCCGCGCGTCACCTCCCTTGAGGAGGTCCTAGAGAACCTTCATGGGGTTCTTCTGAGGGATTCCGAGTTCGTCGACTCCCTCCGGGACCCAGAAGACCTTCGCTCAAGACTGGCGAGAGCCAAATCGCTCGAAGAGGTGATCCAAATCGCCGCTCAGCAATCTTCCTAACACAAGACTCCTGCAGGCGCGGCCTGGATCCAGGAATGACCGTTAGGTGGAACCGCGGATGATGTCACCCTCGGGCCCCGGTTGGGCTGAGCCTGCCGCCCCACGAAATGCTCCGATGAGATCGGTATGGGCGCTTCTTGGAGTTTGCCCTTACGCCCCAGTCAGAGCACGCCGCTCGTTCGTCAGGGAAATCGCCGTGCCGAAGGCGAGGATCTCGACACCTGCCGTGCCTTTTCCGTCCCGGCGAGAACTGGCCAATCTCGCAGTCTCGATCCGGACGTTGATGATCGTCTCGTATCCTCGGGCATGTGCCACCCCTTTCATGCGGATCAGGGCCTCACGGCGGGCACGTTCCAGCAGAGGCTCGAACACACGAATGTTGCCCCCGAAGATGCTCTTGATGCTCGCCGCGAAACGCTTGAAGTAGTCTTGCGAGATCACGACATTGCCCATCACGAGTTCACTTGACTCGACGTGCCAGTGCGGCGGAAGGTCTTCGATCGTCACGGCCAGGACGCCGCGTGATCCGCTCTCGAGAACCAGTAGGTTTTTTAAGTGTCGTCGCTCCAGGATGCCTCCGGAAATCCAGGTCCCGAGGAGCAGCACCGGGGTGATGAGCAGGCTCAGGAGTTCCATGGTCCTACTCCACCTTGACCGCTGTCCCGTACGCAAACAGTTCGGCGGCGCCCTGCGCCACGCTGCTGGTCGCAAAGCGGACATTGACGATGGCGTTTGCGCCCATGGTCTCAGCCTGGTAACTCATGCGTCGGATGGCCTCACCGCGGGCCTCTGAAAGCAGTTCTGTGTAGCCGGTCAACTCACCGCCAACCACGTTCTTCAGGCCGGCCACAATGTCCTTGCCGATATGTTTCGCGCGCACCGTGCTGCCGCTCACCACACCGAAGAACTCTACGATTGTCTGTCCAGGGATTTCCTGTGTGTTGCTGATCATCATTTTAGGCAGCCTCTGACGCGTTGGAGTGGCACAAGGTCACAGTGGTGCTGGTGTCATGGCTCGTGTAGCCGGAATACTGAGCTTACGTGGGTACCGCGCATTCTCATCAAACCACTTCCCAACCTCGGGTAGCGGACCAAGTTAGCGGGCCACATCGTTGGAGCCCAGCACGCGATTGCTACTGGCGGGCCTTGCTCTGGGGCGCGTCTGCTCTCGGTTTGCGGCGTCCGCAGCAAGCTTGCTCCACGGCAGAGCCGAAGACCATTGAACATCGCAAACCCTTAGGAGGTTCACCCTCACTTTGGGGACCCTAGCCCCCTGAAGGTCAGGACGACGGGGTCCGTAGTGGGCAGGAAGGCCGACTCGGAGCATGATCTCGTTCACCAACCGGGGAGAGCTGTGGATATGACTCATGACCCGGCACCGCTAAAAAACCCCTTAGGCCCGGTCGCCAGTAAGTCCGATGAGACCAGGCTGGAGTCCTGGCCTGTTCAACTGCAGAAAAGGCAACTCTCTACTTCCTTTCCCCTGAAGCTGACGCAAGAGAGGACATCTCACCTCCTGTCCGTGATCCGGGCTTCCACAGGGCTGGAGGGGCCTCCGTAGAGATCCACAACGAAGGTGGGGAAAGCCGGGCTCGAGTCTCGGTGGGCCGATCAGCCACTTGGGCCATCGCCGGGTCCCTGGGAGTCATAAGCGGATCGATCCTCCTTCACAGGAGCTTTGTTGGCGTCCTCACTGCCGATTGCGTTGCGTTATCTCCCCCCTGATTACCCCCTTTTTTGGATGATCGTCGGGTTTTTCGGGTGGGCCTTCTTCCGAGCCCTCCGTCGGCTGTTTCGCGGGATTGGGGAGAAGAAGACTCTTGATGCTGAGATCAAGGCGTTGGTCGAATCAACCGAGGGCCCTTTGGGGGGGCTTGCTTCCGAGGTGGACGCTTCTCAGGATCAAGTTTGATTTCCAACACGCAAGGGTTCATAGACCTTCTTCATTACACTCCAGGGGGGTTCGGAATCCGAGTCGCTTTCGCGGCCGGGTTTTGAGTTTGTGGGTGAAGGTGAAACGCAAACCGTTAGTCAACGCCAGATTCCCTGGGACCGTCTCTCTCGGTCCCTAGCTTTAAGGGGTCCAGACCTTGTCGGAGTCGATTCGTTTTCGCGAAGCATTTGTTGAGGATGTCGCTGGTCTCAAGGCCGTTCGAAAGAGTGACTCTGAGGCGGGTCCGGCGGATTCCAGAATGGCCAACTATCTCCGCGGTGAACACCATCCCCAGAAGGCTTTAATGCCACGAGTGATGTATCTCGCCGAGAACACGGAGGGGGCTGTGGGCTATATCGGTGGCCACCTCACCGAGCGCTACGGTTGCGATGGTGAACTGCAGTACCTCTACGTTGGTCCGTCCCACCGCCGGTCTGGTGTAGCTTCCGAGTTGTTCCGCATGCTAATCGGGTGGTTTCAGACACAGGGGGCATCCAGGATCTGTGTGGACGTCGAGCCCGAGAACCAAGCTGCACGAGCTTTCTACGCACGGCATGGGGCCAACCCCCTGAACCCTCACTGGCTTGTTTGGGATGACATCCGCACGATCTAGCGAGGGGCCATGAGCGAACCGCCGCTTCCAAGCGCGGGCCCAGAGGAGAGCGCCTTCTCACACGCCTTTTCTACCGACCATGCTTTTTCCCTTGGGATGGTCCTTGAGTTCCTGGGCGTCGGCCGGCATCCTGCAGGCGGCAGGAATGCAGACCGGTAGCCAGTCATCTCACTCCCCTCGGTTGCGAATGGGAATCCAAGTTGAACGAGTTGAGTTTGCGGAAATCGCACCGTATCGAGAGGAGTTCCGGGCCGAGGCTCGGTGCCAGATCGTCCGCGACTCGATCTTGCCGCGGGGCCTCGCAAACCCCTACCTCATTGTGAAAGAGGGCGAGGTTGCCGGATACGGCGGTGTCTGGAACGAGCATTTCCCCGATCGAATCATGGAGTTTTTTGTCGCAGAGAAATGGCGACCTTCTGCCTCTGATCTGTTCCTCGCCCTGGTCGAAGCTAGCCTGGCTACGGAAGCAGAGGCTCAGACAAATCTCGACCTGCAGCACAGAATGGTTCTCACCCACGCCACAAATCTGAACGTTGAGAATCTCCTGTTCGGCGAGGGACCTGAAACCTCCCTGAACCTCCCAAATGCCCGGTTCCGGGCCAGGTTACCTACTGATTCCGGGCCTGGCGGAGAGTGGGTTGTGGAACAAGACGGCAAGCCGGTCGGTTTCGGCGGCCTTCTCCATCATTACAACCCGCCATTCGCTGACCTTTTCCTCGAGGTGGTTTCTTCGGCCCGAGGGGAAGGCATTGGCAGCCTCCTGGTCCAGGAGCTTCGGCGTGTTTGCCGCAAAGCCGGGAAAACTCCTGCGGCGCGGTGCAACCCCGAGAAACACGCATCGCGGAAGGCCCTAGAGCGAGGGGGTCTCATTGTGGTAGGCCAAATCGTTGCGGGATCGATTTCCGGTAGACCAAAGACTGACACTGTCTAACACTCGTTTTTTGCAGTCGGTGCATGCTTCCTCGGTCTCCCACTCAGTTCCGGTCCGCTGCTGCCTTGACCATTAGGGCCGGAGTGGCCAGCTTCCTCCCATGACTGTTTGACCTACCGTTTCGCTCCCGCACCGCCAGGTGCTCGCCTTGCTTCGGCGCGGCGAAAGGACTCCCATGGGAGCACGTTTTTCCTTGTATTCACCTTGATCTCCGTCACATGGACGGGGAAGCAGTCGAACCGTGTTGAGAGGCAGGAGCATGTATTCATTCCTGAAAGAACAAAACACGCGGCCTCCAGTTTTCTCTGCCTACACGGCGGAGGAACTCTGGACCGAATCCCATATCGCCAAGCAGATGCTGGCATACCACCTGGACCCCGACCTGGACATCGCATCCCGGAACCATCGGTTTATCGAAAGGTCCGTCAACTGGCTTGACCAAAGCTTCGAACTCTCCTCGGGGAAGCAGGTCCTCGACTTGGGTTGTGGGCCCGGTCTTTATTCCAACAGGTTGGCTGCGGTGGGTGCGAATGTCACGGGGGTGGACTTCTCCGGACATTCTCTGGAGCACGCCCGATCCATCGCTCGACGGGAGGGCCTTGATGTGGATTTCTTGAGAGCCAATTACCTCGACTTCGAGGTCCCAGGAACCTTCGACTTGGTGATCTTGATCTACGGCGATTTTTGCGCGCTTAACCCCTCCCAGCGTCAAACGCTGTTGGCCTTTTCGGAGAAGTGTTTGGCCCCGGGTGGGCGGCTGGTGTTCGACGTCTTCAGCATGGCCCTGTTTGATGAACTCGAAGAGGAGACTCGTTACGAGCTTGAACCTGGTGGAGGGTTCTGGTCCTCCGACCCCTACTTTCTCTTTTCTACCCGGTTCAAATACGGAAATGAAGGGGTTTATCTCGACCGCCATGCCATCGTCGAAGAGGCCGGATGCAGGGAAATCTTCAATTGGATCCAATGCTATGAACCAAAGGGGTTGAGGCAGGAAATGGCCAAGTGTAGTTGGGAAGTGATAGAGGTTCTCGGAACAGTTGCCGGTGATGAATATGATCCCGATCGACACGAGTTCGGGGTGATCGCTCGACCCTCGACTTGAAGCCGAATCCGGGGCGTGCTTTGCGGTCTGCCCCCCTCGGCCTCCGGGATGACTACGGTGCCCCTAGGTCATAAGGGACCAGCCTCTTACAACGCGTTGGCTGCAGTCGGTGTGCTTCGCGGGCAACTTCTTTCGGTTCGCGGCACCGCCAGCTAACCTGCTCCCCGGCGGAGGCGGAGGCGGAGGCGGAGGCGGAGGCGGAGCCGGAGAGCGCGAGCCGAAGGCTGCGAAGCAACCGGAGACGGCCGAGGAGTTCAAAGAGCCCCGCGGGCCGACCGCCCAGAGATGGCCGAGGAGCCCCGAGGGGGCTAGGCAGGCCCACCGAACGGAGGTCCATCGCAACCCGCTAGGCAGCACGAATTCATGGTCGCGCACATTCGAGCCTCGAACCCCTGACCTGTGAGGTCCTATAATGGCTGGATCCCAAGACCCGACAGATGCGATCCGCCGCCAGGCCGCCGCATTTCCTGGCGTGGCGAAGGGAACTTCCTGCACTCAGAACGCTTTCAAGGCTGGCAAAGGCACATTTCTGTTCATCGGACCTGGACCGAAGGGTGAGGGATTCAAGGCCATGTTTAAGCTGGACGCCTCGATGGAGCAGGCGGTAGAGCTTGCCGCGGAAGATCCGAAGCGGTTTGAGGTGGGTTCGACTGGTTGGGTTACCGCCCGTTTCACGGCTGAGGCACCCTTGCCCAAGCGGGTTTGGGAAAAGTGGTTGGCTGAGTCCTATGACGTGACGTGCGGAGCAGGCCGGAAGGCAAAGAAGCCCAAAGGAACCAACGGGTTGCGTGCGAAGTCTGGGTGAGTCACCTGCTTGAGCAATCCGGTCGGAACCGGAAGACGGCAAAACCGGCATCCTCGGGTTGGAGAGAGGGACGATCCAGCTTACCATTGACAGCCTGATGGAGGGGCACGGACGACACGCCTGCCTGTCACTGGAAGTGGACGACGCAGCTGCCTACCCCGAGGAGCCCAATGGTTGAAGTGCTTCGGGCTCCGAGAAACGAGTCGTTGGGCGCTCGCACCTTTGAACTCCTCGATCCCCCTTTCTTTTCGGTCCGAGGCGGCACCCGTACGGCGCCGTCCTCACAAACCGTACCGTTGTCGATCGATCCCGTCTACACGCCACTGCGTCCCCGCACGGAGACGTGATGAGACCAGGGGCCTTTCTGGACCCGAGGCAGTCAATACGCGGTAACTGCTGTCGAGGGAGAGTCCGAGGGCAACGTCCTTGAGATTCCGAGCGGTTCCTGGCATCCTGCACGTCAGTGGGGCCGAAGACGACGGAGCATCGCCTAGCGACCGCGGGTCCATCGCTAACCGTTCGGCAGCACACGAATCGAGAGAAAAGAATCGATGACAACATCCTGCCGGTTATGGTGGCGGAATTGCGCCCTGTACGCTGATTCGGAAATCATGGCCATCGATGAAATGGAGGACCGTATTGCTCCTCTTGGTGCAAACGTATCGAAGATCCGAGAGCTCATCTCCAGTCTCGAACTATGCCATCACAAGGCCGATCGATGGATCTACAACATTATTGAGGCGATCGGTTCAGGAGAGACGACGAAAGGGTTGGGCACCCGTTCGCCCGGTCAGCGTCACCCCAGTGAAACTTTGTGGCAAAACGCCTGTGCCGCCCTATCAGCGTGGTGTGCAGGATGCCCAAGCAGAAAGGTCGATTTGCCCATCGACACCATCCCGGCACCGCAACTCCTTGCTTGCCTTGGGGAGCGATCGCCGTTGAAAGAATGGCAGGTCCAACGAGTGATTGAGAAAATCCGCAGCGCAATCGATTGGCCGCAATCATCTGATGACCCGACGGCCCAGTACGTGTGGATTCTCTTAAGTGGAGGCGAATATGAATCTTCTTATCGCAGCGAGTGCCCTGAGCACTACAAGGAACATGAAGATTTCTGGCTGAGAACAGCTCGGACCATCATTCATGACACTGAGAATGGCGATGAGGCAAATCTGTCGTTAGGCGTTGCCATCGATATGCTCATGCCTTGCCACTGGAGGTTTGTAGAGAACCTCCGAATTGTCCTTGAGGCGATTGGCGGGAGGCTCCATCCGGAGAGGCCATTCGCGGCCTGTGGCAGGAATATCGCCCTGTTACCGATTCGCCGCCGGATCGAAACTGTCTCCAATACCCTAAAGGTCTTCTGTGACGACCTGGATTCGGGCCAGGAGGTGGATAGAGGTTTACTGGCGCTGCTTGGAAAACCGACGGAGGGAAAGAAATGGCTTGCCGCCTCCTTAAACAAAACAATAAGGCTTCAAATGAGCCCGCCGGCCGGACTACGAGCGATTTCTGCCCTGGCCGGGCCCGAGTGGATAAAAGAGCAAAGCACCGGCTGAACCATGATGAATTGTGAGGAACCTGCCGAACACGCGATTGCTGCTGTTGGTGCACTTTCGAGGTAATGTTCCTCGAGTCTCCGGGCGTAGGTTAGCATCCCGATCCGCAGCAGGGACCAAAACGTTTGAAGATCGCGAGCCGGAGGGCGCGAACCGAACGCTGCGAAGCAGCTGGAGACGGCCGAGGAGCCCCGAGGGGGCTACGCAGGCCCACCGAGCGCAGGTCCATCCAAACCGGTAGGCCGAAAGAGAGAGATCCGAAAATAGGGGCCCCTCGAAGATGGTGACTGAACGTCATGCGGTGACCGGAGCCTTTGGGTACTCCGGGCGATACATCACGGAACGTCTCTTGGAAGCTGGCTGCGAGGTCGTGACGCTAACCAATACCCACCCGCAGGGCGATCCCCTCAGCAAAACGGTCCGGGCTTCTCCTCTGCGGTTCCACGACCATGACGAACTGTGTCGGTCCTTGGAAGGGGTCGACGTCCTACACAACACTTATTGGGTCCGATTCACTCACCGGCGATTCAGCCACGGAGAGGCCGTCCGAAACACAAAGCGACTCTTCGAGGCAGCGCGGGAGGCTGGGGTAAACCGAATCATCCATGTGAGCATCACCAACCCCGCGAAGGATTCACCCCTGGACTACTTCAGCGGAAAAGCACACCTGGAGGAGGCGCTTCGACAAACCGGAATTCCCCATACCATCCTCCGGCCGGCCGTTCTCTTCGGCAAAGAGGACATCCTGATCAATAACATTGCGTGGATGCTACGACGCTTTCCCGTCTTCGGCGTATTCGGTGACGGGGAGTACCGGCTTCAACCCATCTTCGTCGATGATCTCGCCAGACTCGCAGTGGAGCATGGTTCAGGAGAGGGTAACGTAGTCGTCGAGGCGATTGGGCCGGAGACGTTCACCTACCGAAGCTTGGTGTCGGGAATCGGTGAAGTCATTGGCTGCCATAGACCAATCGTTTCTCTCCCTCCTCCGGTTGCCCATGCGCTCGGATGGGTCATGGGGGCCTTCCTTCGAGATGTGGTGATCACGAAGGACGAGATTCGAGGTTTGATGGAAGGTCGACTGTATGTGGAGGCCCCACCGGCCGGAACGACGGCACTCACCGAATGGGCCCGGGAGCACCGGGAGGTGCTTGGTCGCGAGTATGCGAACGAACTCGCGCGGAGGACCAGCACGGCCTCGGCCTAATACGGGTTTCCTGCTAACGGTGCTGGCCCCGACGGCGTCTCCCTTGAGTTTCTGGGCGTCGGTTGGCATCCTGGTCCATAGCAGAGCCGTAGACGACCGGGCATCGCTTGCCATGTCCAGGTCCTTTGCAGACCGGTAGGCTGCGCCCTCGGTGCTCGGTTGAAACGGCGTCCCGGAGTTGGTCTTTGATTATGCACTCCACTGAACTGCGTTACCGAATTGGGACGGTGTCCGACGTGCCCGGGATGGATCTGGCCAGAGGGCCAGACCGTGAGGCGGGGCCGGCGGATCCTCGAATGTCACGGTATCTTACTGGCGAACACCATCCCCAGAAGGCCCTCGCCTCACGCATCATGTTCGTTGCCGAAGACGATTCATCAATCGTCGGCTACATCGGTGGGCACGAGACCCGGCGTTTCGGATGCGACGGAGAGCTCCAGTACCTCTACGTTGTCCCCCGCCATCGCCGTCGTGGGGTCGCGACGGAGCTTCTGACGTTGCTGGCACGTTGGTTCGTCGAAGGGAGTCTGATGCGAGTGTGCGTTGGTGTGGACGAAGACGCCGCTGCGGCCCGCGCCTTCCTGGCTCAACACGGTGCCACGGATTCGCTGCCCGATCCATCCTTCCTCGAGTGGCTAGACATCGGTCAGGTGATCTCCTGACGCGGGGGAGCGCCATGGTGGCCACGGCACCAGAGCCGGGGGCCCCGAGCCGAAGGCTGCGAAGCAGCCGGCGACGGCCGAGGAGCTCGAAGAACTCCGCAGGCCGACCCGCCGGAGACCACCGAAGGTCAACCACAAACCGTTAGCCGGACTGGTCCAGCTCCGATTTGCCAACAGGCCACCTGCGTCGGAAGAAGCTCACCTCCTCCTTTGTTTACCCGACCCCCCCCGCCAGCATCCTCCAAAAGCCTCAGGAGCACATAGTGCCCTCGAACTGCGTATGCATTAGAAGCCCGACTTGCCCCGCTCGGGGCCGGCGGTATCACCGAAGATTCCGTTGAGAACTTGCCGAAGACGTGGCAGGACATCGAGCTCGCTCTGGTCGTCGTTGAAATAGCCCACATAAACCGCGACCAGATCCCGGTCGGGGTTGACGAGCAGCCCCTGTCCGGCCCAACCCCCCTTGTAGAGGTCGTTGTTGGCGAAGACTCGATCCCACTGGTAGACGTTGTGCTTGACGGTCTTCTGTTTCACCGCTTCCAACGCCCCCCATCTGGCGTTGGCCAGCAGCTCGGGCCGCCCGCCGTCTTTTAGTAGCTCGATGTGCCTGTCGGAGATGATCTTTCGGTCGCTCACGACCCCGTAGCTAGGGGTAAACAGGAGACCAAATCGAGCGACGTCCCGGAGGCGACCGAGGAATCCGCCGGCAAACATGGGCACGCCGAACCGCGGCGCAAGGATGGCCGCATCGCCCTCGGCGCCGATCTGGTTCCAGCCGGGCCGATCAGGCGGCACCCCGCCAAGGTGGGTGAGAGCCGAGGGGCAATCTCCCATGACAGTGGTAGCCCGTCTATCAACCGCTGGCTGCGGCCGGAGGTCGATCGCGAATCGTCTGCAGGGATCGGTGAACGTGGACCAGATGATGGTTCGGCGGTTAGTTCATCGATGGGTCGTACGGCATTCGAGACAATCTCCGATACTCCGGGCCCTTGCGTTCGAGCACCCTACTCCAGAGCAGGTCGGGGGCGTCGGTGAACACGTCATCCACCCGCGCCGGTTCGATGATCCAACTATCGGCAGCCATCTCCGCCTC
>JBDHGR010000169.1:0-8266 GCA_039589815.1 Gemmatimonadota bacterium
GTTCTCGACATTGGTGAGGAGCACATAGTCCCCGAAGTCGTCGATGGCCATGCCCGTGTATCGGGGTAGCCACTCCCGGGCCAGGTCGAGTTTGGTGACCATGTTTTGTCCCAGTCCGAATAGGAGCCACGGGGGTGATCCCCGCGCCGTGCTCCAACACTAGCAGAGACCGAGGGCTTGTGAAAGCGGGGGCTCCCCGGGCGAACCGGCGTTGACCGCAACCAACGTTTCAGCTGCAACGTCACTTCTCCTCCCCCCGGTTCGTTTCACCCACAGCCCGGGTCTCTGTCAGACAAGGATCCCCTCATGAGACCTCCTTCCGCAGGAATTCCGTGCCTGTTGGTCGCCCTCAACCTGCTGGCTCCCGGTGCATCGACGGCACAAGAGCTCCGCATCGGAGCCGGTCAGAGTTGGCTGGGAAACGACCGATTGGGGAGTCCCCTCGGTTTTGTCGTGTCCGTAGGTACCCGAACACACCCAAGGTTCGGTTCCCGCCTTGCGGGGGGCCGATACCGTCGACGCCTCGATCGCCCGGTCGCCTTGGGCCGCTGACATTCAAGTGGAGACCGCCGGAGGCGAGTGAGCCGCTCCGGACGCATCCCGCTCACAGCGTCTACCCCACAACAGAGCCTAGAACATCTCTGCCGTTCGGCTCGAACCCGTGGCCTCCTGCCTGGATCGCGGCGTTCCCATCCCTCAATCTCCTGCGGACTACGCCGGCTGAGTGGCTTTTCCCCATGGCCATCTCAATAGGGCGGCCTCGAGGGCTTCCCCAGGATGAAATAGGCCCCGTAGGCCATGATAGAGGCGGTCACGACGGATACCCACGTCGGCACCCCTGCCCCGAAGACCATGTAGGCCAAGGCGCCCGCCATTGCCAGAAGGGCAAAGACCTTCACCGGGAGGGATATTATCCTGTGTCGTTCCCAGGCCTGTATGGGAGGACCGAAGAAGGAGTGGGAGTAGAGCCAACCATGAAACCGCTTTGAGCTTCTCGAGAAAGCCCACAGGGCCAGGAGCATGAACGGAGTGGTGGGCAACCCCGGGACTACCACGCCGACCGCGCCAAGGCCAAAGAACAACCAGCCGAGAAGGAATAGAAGAGGCTTCAAGTACACTCCTTTCGCAGGTCGATCAAAAGCGCCGAACGACCCCTTCGCCGCTCGGCTCCAACAAGAAGTGGGCGCTCCCGGATGGAACCGCGCCCGCTGCGCGTGCTCGTTCGTCTCGCGGGGCCAAATAAGAGATCCGGCCAGCATTCCTGCCGCTCGGCTCGAATCAGTGAACCCCTGCCTGTAAGGCCGATCAAAAGGTAACGAAACTCCGGCAAGAGGCCGTGTAAATCATTGATGGATCACATGATCTGCCGTTCTTCGTATCAAACCATGCCGGAATCTGCCGTCCTGAATCCACAGGAAACCCGACAGTAACCGACCGCACAACCGACAGTACTACCGACAGTCCCGGAACCGGAGTCCCATGTTTGGGGGATCCTAAAGGTCAGTCCCGCGAGAAAAACTTTTCATTGGCCAACATTCTTGCTCATGTCTTGAGCATCACACCATCTTGCCTACGGTGGCTGACTGGGCTGGAAAGGGTAGTCTACTCTCACCGGAGCCATCAACGTGGCATCCAAGCTCTCGTTGTTCCTGGCTGAGTTCAGAAGACGGAAGGTTGGCCGTGTCGCGGTCGTCTACGTCCTTGTGGGCCTTGGGGCGATTGAAGCCGTGGACATCATCGGGAGCAGACTCCTCTTCCCAGAGTGGTCCATCCAGTTCGTCATTGTGCTCGTCCTAATCGGATTCCCTATCGCCCTTGTTCTCGCCTGGGCACTTGAAGTCACCCCAGAAGGCATCCAACGGACACCCGATCTTTCGCCCGAGCAACTTGCGGCTCAAACCCCTGTCAGATGGAGCCGGAGCAGTTGGGTCCTTTCCGGGGTTGGCTTTGTGGTAGTTCTGGCCGCCGGGTACTTCGGATTCTTCCGAGGAGGCGACGGAGTGGTGGAGGACGTTCGAGAACACCGCCTGGCCGTACTCCCACCTGAAAACCAGACCGGCGACCCGTCCTTGGATGTGTTGGCCAACGCGGCGGCCAGCTGGATCACGGACGGGCTGGCGAGGGCGGACCTGGCTCTGGTGGTCCCCTCAACGGACGTCTTGGCAGCGAGTAGGGCGGTGGCGTCAGAGGGCGGCGGACCTTCAGCCATCCTTTCTTCCTGGCCCCAGGAGACAGGTGCAACGATTGCGATTCGCGGATCGTTTTTCACGTCCGGGGATTCCATTCAGTTCCGGCAACGAATCGTGGACCGGAGCGGCACTGTTTTGGCGACGGTCGACCCAGTGAGCGTACCGGGAGACGGTCCAGCTTCTGGCCTGAACGCCCTCCAGCTGAAGGTTGTTGGGGCTGTTGCCGACATCCTCGCTCCTGGGTCGGAGATTTCGGTCTCCTTAGGGGGCAGGAGTCCTCCCGATCTGGAAGCTCACCAGGCGTTCCTGGAGGCCGTTGTCGTGTTCAACAACCAAGGAAGCGCTCGATCCATCCCCTACCTTCTGCGGGCTCTTGAGCTCGATCCAGACTATGAAGCCCCCTACATGTACCTGGGGTGGGCTTACTCCAATACGGGTCGGTATGCTCTTGCCGATTCGGTTTGCCAGGTCCTGGAATCGCGCGACTTCGAGTTGGTGGAGTGGCAGCGCCTCGTTGCACAAATGAACTGCCAGGGTACTCATGGCGAACTCCCGGCGAGGCTCCAAACTGCCAGAAGACTCGTGGAGCACGGAGGCAACTGGAACTACCTCCTCGGTTTGGCGGCGATGGACCTGAATCGACCCCAGGAGGCGGTGGAGGCATTCGCCCGATACGACCCCCACCTCAGCAGAGCCGCACGGGACTGGGCCGACCGCAACTTCAATCAATGGGCCAGGGCCTACCACATGCTCGGCGACTACGAGGGTGAGCTTGACGTGGTGAGGGAGGGGAGGGAGCTCTTTCCGGGAGGTTTGACAACCCGCGAAATGGAGGGCCTGATTGGGCTGGGAAGGTTTGAGGGAGCTGAGGAGCTCGTCGATAGTCTGCTTTCCGAGTTAAGCCCCGGCCAGAGGCCGACGACCATTCTCAACTCTGCGGCTCTTGAGTTCGATGCTCACGGGAACCCCGAGGGTGCGAAGGCCCGTTGGGAGCAGGCCCTGGATTGGATTCGGTCCCGATCTCCGGAGGAGCGCAGCTCCTTCGCTTCTCGTCGCGGACAAGCCATCTATTTGCTCTATCTGGGGAGGGACACTGAGGCGCAACCCTACCTCGAGGCAATGGCTGAAGAAAACCCCAACGACATGGTCGTTGTTGCACTATTGGGAACCTTGGCGGCCAGACAAGGCAGAGCGGACGAGGCAGAGAGCATCTCCGAGGCTCTGAGGGTCTGGGACGAAGGCTATTTGCTGGGGACCAACACTCTGTACCGAGCAGGAATCGCTGCTGCACTGGGTGACGTCGAAGGAGCGGTGGCCCTTCTTGGACAAGCCATGGAAGAGGGTTGGAGGTTCGGGACCGGGGGCGCGCCCACTCACGCCGATCCCTTCTTCAAACCGCTCCGGGGCCATGCGGCCTTCGAGGACTTCATGAGGCCAAAAGGTTGATCCATGCCCTCGCCCTCCCTCCTCCAACGCCTGAACAAGCGGAAGCACGTGCGGTAGGCGTCCTTCCCCACACCTTTACCGCAGTATCAGTATCGCCAGCCCCGATTCCCTCGGTTCCGACGGGTTTTCCCGTTTCGTCCGAGAACCGGCCAAACAGATCGAGTCGAGAACCGCGCAAGTCGTTGATGAGACATGGTTTGGGGGTTATTGAAAAAGGGTTGAAAGGAAAGGTTTAGGCCGACATAAAACATCGGTGTAGGCCTCGGGCGCGAGGAGCTCGGCTCCAGCCGGCCCCGATCACCACAGGAATTGCCTTCCAGACCTCCAGAATGGGCCTCTGACAGCCGGTCAGGCCCTCGAAGGTCTCCCGTCGGGCCTGTTGGACATCTTCGGGGTTTATACCGGCCCCTGCGTGAAGCCTATCCCATCAACAACCAACCCATTCGGATCACCCAACCCCCAATCAGCGCGAACAGCATCGAAACAACGCTCCCCAATAAGGCGGTCAATCGAAGAGCTTCGATGTCGTGGATCTCTTCGGACCGACTTCCCCAATGGGCCGCCATCTTCGCGGCGATCCAAAGCATCATCGCTACCAGGACGCTCGGGAGGCCGGCCGCAACCGCAATGGTGAAGAAGGCCCGTTCAATGGTCCCCACGATCCATGCCGGTAGTTCTTCCCCCGGCAGCGTCGATTCGTCACCAAGGTCCTTTCGGAGCCACTCCAACACCCGCGGGACAGCGAAGTGCCCGAGAGCGAGGGATATGGAGAGGCCAGCCAGGATTGCCAATAATGGGACCATTATTCGTCTCCGTTTCGACGGTCTTCCCTCGGCGCTCTCTAAGGAGTCAGTCCAGACTTGGCAGGAGGCCGGTCTGCCGCAGATGGTATTCTTAAACCTACGGTTGTATCGACAGGGAAACCACAGAATATCAATCTGGCGTCTACCCTGTCCCTGACCTACTCTACTCTTCCTCCCATCCCCGACGGCGGGGACCCAAGTGTGTTAGCCCCTGTGTTTCATCTACCGTTCCCCGATGCGCCACGGGCGCATGTAGGAGGGACCGGATGTCGAATCCAGAAGGACGCCTTGAACGAGCCGAGCTTCGGATTGCCTGGCAGAACGAGGCGACCGACTTCACGCCCTGGATGACCGAAGACGACAACAGCCAAAGCTCGGGGGACGCTCTTGGTCTCAATCTGGAGGTTCAGGAGGCCGAAGCGAACGTCGGGCCTGTTGTTGCAGACATCCTGTGTAGGAACGCCGGGGACAACTCTCTCGTCTTGATCGAGAACCAGCTTGAACGTGATCCGCCCCCAACCGACAGTACGAATCGTACAGTACCTGCAGGACTACCGTATTGACTCGTGTTCCCTCCAGTTTTTTCCTGTACTTCTCCTTTGGTTTCACGCCGGTTGCACGATTTTCTCATTCTGGGTGACTTCTTCTCCCCCTCCGGCAGCAACCTCGCGCGTCAGGAAGCCGCTGCCCCAGTCACCCTCAGATCAAGGCTCCCGGATCCACCGCCCTTCACCAGGAGGTAGAGAGAGAGAATCATCACCACTGCCGGGATGATGGGCTCGGCCGGCTGCAGCGGGAACAGTGCCGGATCATTCACCACGAGGTGAACGTACGTCGCTACGGCCATGATGTTCAGAACCAGCAGAGTCGCGATCCGTGTGTAGAACCCAACCAGCAGGGCCACACCAACCCCCATCTCGACGAAGGGGACGACCCAACGGTTGAGTTCTGGGAGTGGGATGTGCCCGGCGGCAAGTTGACCCGCCCAGGCCGTCGCCAACATGGGGACCACGAGCTTCATGGCTCCCGTCATCACGAACAGGGCTCCCAGGACTACTCGAATACCTCTCGCGATCCTGTCCGACCGAGTGCTGCGAACACGCCTCCATTCCATCGTATAGCACCTTTTGGCTGCTTCCTGACTCTGACTTCTATGAGCCCACCATACTCACCCGCCCTCCTAACCCACAATCCCTACTCTGGAGTTGCCCCTGTTTGGTGGACAGGCCGGATCATACGTTCTTGATTCTCCCGGCCGTCCGGGGACCTCACACCCAAGGCCAGGGGTGGTCTCCTCCCCGAAAAAGAGTCCAGCTAGACAAACGTGAGGAAGGGGGCTCCGGCGTCCTGAGGCTCGCCCCCTCAACCGAGTGTGCCATTTTCACCCGCCACGAATGAGCCATTTTCATCCCGCGTTGACACCTGATGCCCACGGCGAGACGCTTATTCCAGATTGAAGAGGGATTCCACAGCTCCCACGAAGGAATCCGAGGCCACAGCGAGCCGTAAAAACAGCGACACAGCTACGGCCAGTACAGCCAACAGCCAAAAGTCTCTGCGTTTCCTGAAGCCTATTATCCTTTGCCGAAGGCCATCGGATATCCATGTTCCGCCCTCCGCTTCCCTCTTTACAGCCCAACCTCCGACTGGCTTTATATATGTAGGGATAGTGGGTAATCGGTTTGGACGTTAATTCGCACCGGAGCACTCAATGGAAAATCAGACTTTCACGGCGACTGGCTTCAGCCAGGAGATCGGCATTCATCCGAACACCGTTTTCAAATGGATTCGTTCTGGTAAGTTGCAGGCCCACAAAAACGCATCCAACAAATGGGAGATTCCGGCCAGCGAAGTGGATCGGATAAAGCGTCAGATCATCCAAAAAGAGGTGGGGTCCGAGGAGGCGAGGGCTGCTTTTCGGAGCCTGGAAGTGCGTTGGAGGCAGGGGCTGGTGGACAGGATGACGGAACTGCTGATTGCCGCGCAGCGGTACAGGATGGGCATGTGGGAATGGAAGCAAGAAGAAGATCCGATCCAACGAAAGGAAGTCCTCGACCGGGTGTTGAGGGTTTCCTTCCCCGACCTGCTCGACAAAGCAGAGAATGCGAAACGGTGGCGCGACTTCTCGGAGTTAGGCTCGAAGATGTTCAAGGACGTTACAGCCCGAAAGTGACCTGACCCCCTGAAACGAGACCGGGCCAAGCTCATAGGTTTGGGCCGGTGAGCTACCCCCCTGAAACGAGACCGGATCGAGTTTTGGATTTCGGCCAGTCCAAACCAGTCCTGTTCCAGTCCAGAGAGCGTCAGGGAAGCTGTCCGAGGCCGAGCCAGAGATTCGGTGGGTTAGCCTTCTTCGATTGCCGTCCACCTTCCAGCAGTTCCCTGGAAAGTGAGCTTCCACTCATCGCCGATCCTCTTTGCCAAGAGAGTAGTGCCAACAAAGAGGTTGTAGTCGCCCCGTTCCGTCCTGGTCACTACCCCTTCGCCTTCTCCGACGAACATCGCAGCGTCCGAGGCGAGCACGTCCACGCGAGTGTTTGTCCAGGCCACGTTCACGGCTTCCCAGGTGGAAAACAGCCGTTCGAGGTGTTCAACCCACTCTTCATAGTTGGCGTAGTAGGCACCATCTACCCCGTGCGTACCGGCAGGATCGAACAATCCGGCACACGCCGTGACATCGATAGCGTTCATGGAAGCAATCCACTGATCACCCACCGCCGACACCTCAGCCTCAATCTGAGCAACTTCAGCCTCGGTCATCTCAGCCGGTGGGGCGGCTGGTGATGAGTAGAGAAAAAAACCCACTCCGAGTACTACGAGAAGTGCCAGTGCTGCGATGAGTCCTTTCATACAACCTCCAGGTCAGGTGGAGAATTTCGATGTGGTGTTGGGTCAGCGGCGTTTGTGGAAGACCCAAGTCTTTTTCTGATCCGTGTACCTGCCAGGAAAGCCGAAAGTGATGACTCCGTCAGAGAGGAGGGCACTGACCGGCTCATGAAGGCCAAAGTCGAAGGTGAAGGCGAGGCGTGTGCCGGTCTCCGACCCCTCTTCCATATCAACCGTTGCGGCTCTTGCGTTTCCCAACGCCCTTGGACCCTCCTCCACTTCGGGAGAGTCTTGGACGGTCATCCACGTCCAAGTCTGGTCGGAATACCGATGGAGCCAGCCTCTGACAATCAGTGGGGCAGACTCGAACATGGCGGCACCTTCATCACCCATCACCTCAACGGCTTCCTTCAAGGTGATTGCCTTTGTTGGAAGATTCTCCCCGTCCACGGAGACTAGATCGAACGCTTCCTCAACCTGCGGAAGGTTCTCCCCTCCTGCCCTGAACTCAGTCCCGGAATCGTTGTCGAATAGGGTCAAAAACCCGTCGGAGAGGGTACCAGGGTACTCGTAATGCCCCCAGACCTTAAACATCACAAACTCAAGGCCCTCCGGCCCGTCGAATACCTCGTAAGTACCCCCGAAAACATAGGGAGACAGCTTCTCGTCTACTTCGGGGGAACGGGCCGTGACCCGCCACACGGCTAAGCCACCCGGATATACCTCGAACCAGCTGTTGACGACTTCCTCACCGTCTCTTGGTCCCAACGAAGAAGCCCGGAATTCGGAGATCATCTCATAACGAAGGACTTGGGCACCCACATCAGGGGAGAGTGCTGAGATCCCGAATGAAACAAGGAGGGCCAAGCCACGGAATACTCTCAAGGAACCTCCAGGTTGTAGGAAGACCCCACATACCTAACCCCACCAACTATCCTCTGCAACTATCCTGTGAAAAGGGAGCGAGACAAGCCTCTCCTGGATCACTCCCATGTGGTGGAT
>JBDHGR010000170.1:0-8262 GCA_039589815.1 Gemmatimonadota bacterium
GTGGGAGTGGGTCCGGAAATACCTGACTTCCCTCTGGGTCGAGACAGAGGTGGAGGGTCGGGAATCTCCGCCGCCTTTGGTCGAGGGTCCTTCGGTGTCGGCTCAGGGCCCGGAACCCCGCCCAATACCTTCCCTTCCGGGCGCTGCGTCTACCCTGAAGGTAGCTGCCCGTGCTCTCCGGGCCACGCCTCTGACTGCTTGGCGGGAGACCATGGGTCCCTTCGATCCCGATGATCCCACGCGGGAAGAGGCGGTTCAAACCCTCCTGGGCGTGGCGCACATCCTGAGTGGGCAGTCAGAGGAAGGTGTGGGTGAGTTGGCTGGGTCTTCCAGCTCCCAACCGACGCCCTCTGTCGGGGCCCAGTCCTCTCCCGAACCCGACCCGGTCACCGAAAGCGAACCCGACTCCGATCAGGTGTCATTCGATTTTGCCACTGGGTACGACGAGGGCTACCAGATGGGTCGACGGGTCGGTTTGGCTCTCGGCGCCAAGAAGCGCTCCCGCCCTGGTCCAAGTCAGGGCTGATTCCGACGCCGTCTCTTCTTCCCCTGCATCAGAACTCATGCCTCAAGACACCCTATCCCTTGCCCTAATCACGGAGGTCTTCCCGGATCCCCCTTCCTGGGAGCTCCTTCCCGCTACCCTTGGAGCGGCGAAGGGACTCGGTGCCGAGTTGGCGGTCCTCCCCGAAATCCCCCTCAACCCTTGGTCGCCTGCATCCAAAGCACCACGGGACGAGGATGCGGAAGAGGTGGACGGCCCCCGCCAAAGGGCCTTGTCTGCCGCTGCGGCCGAAATGGGGGTAGCTGTCCTGGGGGGCGCCATCATCCGGGATCCCGATACCGGGGTCCGGCACAACACGGCTCTACTCTACGATGCCTCGGGGTCATGCCTGGCCCGGTACAAGAAGATCCACCTGCCGGCCGAGGAGGGATTCTGGGAGACCAGTCATTATGAACCCGGTCACGAACCTCCCACGGTGGTGTCGGGCCTTCCGATGAAGGTGGGCTTCCAGGTTTGTTCGGATGTGAACAGAACAACAGGGTTCCAATTGTTGGGAGCCATGGGCGCAGAGGTGGTGTTGGTGCCCCGTTGCACGCCGCCCCAGACCTACGAAAGATGGAAGCTGGTTCTCCGGGCCAATGCCGTTACCAGCGGTTGTTATGTCATCTCCTCCAACCGGCCAGCGCCGACTCCCGATGGTTTGATCGGGGGGGCGTCCATCGCCATCAGTCCGACTTCCGAAGTACTTCTCGAGACAACGGACCGACTCGGTGTTGTGACGCTGAGCCGCCAGGTCCTTCATGCGGCACGGGCCGCCTATCCCGGGTACCTGAAGGTCTATCCGGAGCTTTACGCCCGCGGATGGCGGGGTGTGGAAGACCAGGACTGAGAGGTCCCCTCCAGGAGGTCTTCGCTGTCAGCCGGACAACCCCATGGCGTGAAGAGCTGATCTCCGCAACTCTTCCCGCAGTTCTTCAAGGACCCCCTCCATACCGGGCTCCCCAATGAGATTCCGAGTCTCGAAGGGATCGTCTCGTAGGTCGTAGAGTTCTCCCCAGTCCGGGTATTGCATCCAGTGAATGTATTTGTACCGGTCAGTCCGGATAGCCCGATAGTCCATGTCGACGAGCCAGGGGAAAGGGTTCTCGTAGGTAAAAAACTCGATGAAAACTGATGACCTTGCGTCTGCGGAAGAGCCTTGGAGAGAGCGCACAAAAGACTTTCCCTGAATGTGGTCTCCAATGGGTGTTCCCGCTACCTCCAGGATCGTGGGGGCGATATCCACCGAGGCCACCAGATTCTCCACCAGAGCTCCGGGTTGGACCAGCGCCGGGTACCGGACAATAAGAGGTGTTCGTATGGATTCTTCATATGGCATCCTCCGCTCCAAAGAAAGGCCATGTTCGCCGTAGAAGAAACCGTTATCGCTCGTGAAAAGGATGAAAGTGTCGTCGAGGATCCCCTCCTCTTTCAGCGTATCACGGATTCGCCCCAGGCCGTCGTCCACCGCCAGGAGCATTTCGGCCCGACGCCGGATGGTCTCATCGCTGCTTCCCGGGTCGAGCTCCTGCTCCCCGAACTCGTCCACTATTTCAGCCGAGTACTTGGCAGTCAGCGCCCGTTGAATAGCCGGTTTTCCCCTGAGCTCGCTCATGGACGTGATGTTGTTCGGCCTCCGCGGGAAGGTATCCTCCTCATATCGCCCCATATGTCGAGGCGCGGGGACGTAGCCCCTGGGAACGGAGAGATCCACCGACCCGTCGTCCAGCTGGACGGCGTCCGGATGTATCGCCTTGTGGCCGATGTAAATGAAGAACGGCTTCTCACGCTCTGCCATGATGAAGTCGACGGCCCGATCCGTCAGGACATCCGTGATGTATCCCGGGACCTCGTGAATTCGGCCAGCCTCGAAGAGCTCGGGGTTCATGGTTCGGCCCTGGCCGGGGATGGCGACCCAATAGTCGAACCCGGGCCTTGGGGTGGGGTCGTTTCCCATGTGCCACTTTCCCAGGTAGGCCGTCTCGTAACCATCCGCCTGAAGGGCCTGGGGGAACGTAGTCAGCCGATGGCTCAGCCTGTTCCGGGCCACGTTGTCGATGACCCCGTGGCGGGACGGATACTGCCCGGTGAGAATGCTGGCTCGATTCGGAGAGCAAAGAGGGACGGAGTGAAAGGCATTGGTGAAGTAAGCGCCTTCCCGGGCCAGACCGTCAATGTTTGGTGTTTCGAGGAAGGGGTGGCCGGCCACACCCGACTCGTCCCAGCGGAGGTCGTCCACCACGATGACGATGATGTTGGGGCGGTGTTCCGGATCCACCGAGTAGACCTGCGCGTCCTCCGCCTCCTGGGCTGCTGGCGGAGTGCAGGCGATGAACGTAGCAAAGAGGAGTGCGACCACCCAAAGACGGTACATGGTACTGGCTCCTTCCCTTATTTGGACCGGCTCACGACACGGGTCTGGGTGAATTGCCGATGGCCGTCCCTGCCCTTGTGAAACCCGTATCCGCTTTCTCCAGCGCCAACCCAGGGCGTGCCTTTGACACCCCCGCAGCCGCGGTTGATGCCGACCATGCCGGCGGTGAGGCGCCGGGCGACTTCCTGAGTGCGGGCCGTGTCCTGGCCGAAAACCACTGCCCCAAGGCCGAACGGCGTGGCGTTGGCTTTCAAAACGGCTTCTTCGTCTGAGGAAACCCTTGTCACACAGATTACGGGGCCAAAGGTTTCGTCCCGGGCGATGTGAAGATCCTCCCCGACATTGGCCAGAATCGTGGGCCTGATGAAGGGTGCCGGATGGTCGACGCTTCCAAAGAGGACCTTCGCACCCTTTCCTACCGCCTCTGATAGCTGATCCAGGACGTGGCGCCTCTGGTCCTCGTTGACCATGGGTCCGATGGATGTGTCGGCCTCCAGACCGTCTCCCACCGACATCTTCTCGGCTTCTTTGACCAGGAGGGCTTCAAAGCGGTCCGCCACATTCTCGTGGACGTAGATCCTCTCGGTGCTGACGCAAACCTGCCCGGCGTTTCGAAACCCGTTGAAGGACCCGAATCTCGCAGCCTCCCCCAGATCGGCATCGTCCAGGACAATCATGGGGTCTTTTCCACCCAACTCCAGGATGACACGCTTCAGCTCACCACCGGCCGCACTGAGGATGTTCTTCCCCACCTCCCGGGAACCGGTGAAGGCGATGAGCTCCACGTCTGCAAGCACCAGGGCTTTTCCTTGTTCGTCCGCTCCATGGATCGTGACGAGGACGTCCTCTGGCAGGTGTTCCCCCAGGACGTCGGCGTAGGCCTGGCCGGAAAGGGGCGTCTCCTCCGAGGGTTTGAACACCACCGCATTCCCTGCCACCAGAGCTGGAAGCACCATCCAGTGCGGCATGGCCATGGGGAAATTCCAGGGTGTAATGGCTGCACAAACTCCGAAGGGATCTTGGTATATTACCGATTGAAGGGGGCCTTGCTTCACCGTCTCCGGGGCAAGGGCCTCCATGATTTCCTCGATTTCCCCTTGGAGGCCGGTCCCAATGCCCCTGGCTTCCCCAATGCTTTCCTTCAGCGGCTTCCCCATCTCCCTGGTCATGAGCCTTCCCAGCGACTCGGCTTCCTGCACGAACCGGCGGGCGGCTCTGCCCAGAAGGTTTGCCCGACCCTTCGATCCCAAAGCAGCCCAATCCCCCTGGGCAACCCGGGCTCGGGCAACCATCTCCGAAACCTTCTCGGGGGGGGTGACCTCAACGCTTCCCACAACAGAGCCGTCCAGAGGATTGATGGAATTCAGAGTCGTCATCTCGTTTCTCTTTTTTGATCGAGTCCGATGGGGGAATCAGGCGACTGGCCTCGCCTTTTCGGCGGCACCGAGCAATGTTCTCCCGAGCCGGTCCTTTTCCTAACGAGGAGAAAAGCCCCGTCCCTATGAGCCCAAGCCCCGTTCCGCCGTTCCATGTCATGATCAAACCCAGGGGCCCGATCTGCAACCTGGATTGTTCGTACTGCTATTACCTCTCCAAAGAAGAGCTCTATCCGGGATCGGCTTTTCGGATGACAGAAGACCTCCTGGAGGCATTCACCAGGGAGTACATCCGATCACAGCAGGTCCCCGAAGTCGTCTTTTCCTGGCAGGGTGGTGAACCTCTCCTCATGGGGCTGGAGTTCTTCCAGAAGGCGCTTGGTTTTCAAGCGGCCTATGCTCGTCCCGGCATGCGGATCTCCAACACCATCCAGACCAACGGCACCGTCCTGAACGAGGAGTGGTGCCACTTCTTTCGAGAGCACCGATTCCTGGTCGGGCTGAGCCTGGACGGTCCGGCCGAGCTCCACGACGCATACCGGGTGGACAAAGGTGGAAAGCCGAGCCACCGGGCCGTCATGGCTGGCCTCGACCTTCTGCAGAGATATGGGGTGGAGTACAACATCCTGACCACCGTTCACGCTGCGAACGTCAAACGACCCCTGGAGGTATACCGGTTTCTTCGGGATGAAGTGGAGACGTCTTTCATCCAGTTTATTCCGATCGTGCAGAGGGATAACGAGACCGGGTACCAGGAGGGCACAAGGGTGACGGCCCGGTCGGTGAGAGGTGCCGACTATGGGCAATTCCTAAACACCATCTTCAACGAGTGGGTCTGTCGTGATGTTGGGAAGGTCTTCATTCAGATCTTCGACGTCACACTGGCGGGATGGGTAGGTCATCCCATGGGCCTTTGCATCTTCGACGAAACCTGCGGTCGGGCTTTGGCCATGGAGCATAACGGGGACCTCTACGCTTGCGACCACTACGTGGAACCCCGATACCTCCTGGGCAATACCAGGACCCAGGCGCTCCCGGTCCTGGTGACCTCAGAGGCCCAGCAAGCGTTCGGCGCAGCAAAGAAGGAGACCCTGCCGGCGTACTGCCTGGCCTGCGATGTGCGCTTCTTGTGTAACGGAGGTTGCCCCAAAAACCGGATCCTCAACACGCCGGATGGGGAAGACGGGTTGAACTGGTTGTGTGAGGGTTACAAGGCCTTCTTCACCCACACGTCCTCAGCGATGAGGTACATGGCGGAGGCCCTGAAGGGTGGGCGGGCTCCTTTGGAGATCATGCGAGAATTCGGACCGAAGCACTATGGGGAGTAGAGATCCTGGGAGTGGGGAAGAAACCGAACGGGGGGCATGAATTCTTGTCGGGAATTGGATATTATTGATAACGAGAATGATTCTCTATTTCTATAGTGTGGTTAATAGAAGAAAGATCCGATAGATGGCGAAGCGCCGTGTGGTCAAACGAGAAAGACGAGGGGTTCCAGAGTATACGGTTCTTGGGTGCCCCCTCACCAAGAGTCATTCTCTCTGGTGCCACGGTTTGTGTGTGCCCAAAGACGGGATCGGTCTCTGTGGACGAGTCGCCCCTCATACCGTCACGGGTCGGACGCAGGTGGCCATCCTGAAGTACAAAATCAAGCAGCGGGAAGCTCAAAGGGACTCCGCCAAGATCTAGCGGTTCAAGGGGTGAGAGGTCCCCCCCTCCCCCCTTCTCTCCGTTTCTTCCTCAACCGGACGCCCTACCGGCGTCGTATCTCCACTCTCCCAGAAGCGGGTGTTTCTAACCTGTGGATTGTTGGTCCCAACCTCCGGTTGGGTCGGTCGATCTCTCGGCCCTCCGCGTCGAAGACGACCACCTCGGAACGCCCCATTCAATTCCCAAGCTCCCTTACCAGGCCGGACTGGCTTTCGCATTCACCGGGTCCACGGCGTTGAGTTCCATGTCCGGTAGGCTGACCAGGGCATCGGAATAGACCCCCGCGATGGCTTTTCCTTGTCCATGGGCCATGAGTACCGGGTAGGCTGAAGCAGGGCTGGAGGGGGTGAAATGCCCCCTCATGAGGACTTCGCGGTTTTCCCTCCAATACGTGGTCCACGCCCTGATCATGGCCCGATGGCTTTCGGGAAACCGGGTGAGCTTCACAGATAGCTGGGGTACCGCGAAAAGCACGTTCAGGAACTGGAGGGCCGCTGCCTCCACGGGCTCGTCCTCATGCCACATAAACATGTCCGAGTGGGGCGCGGTGTTCCCGCCCAGGAGTCTGACGTCGGTGACTTCGGCACGATTCGCCCAGGCGTTGTTCGGAGCGTCCACTCCCCGGAACATGTTTCCGTACTTTCGCATGAGGGGACCGATGTATGGCTGACGGAATTCAACCAGGACTTCAGGATTCTCGGCTCGCAGTCTGGCCATGACATCAGTCATTAGACGGTCGGCGGCTTCGTTTACGCTGGCAAAATCCCTTCCGTCCTCGGCTGTAAGGACGGTGGAGTCGTTCGCTGCGAGCATCCCGATGAAGTCCAACTTGAACCCGTCCAGGCCCCAATCTTCCATGGCCGTGAGGTAGGTCCCGATGATGAACTCCCGGACTTCCGGGTACCGAGGATCCAGGACGTAGGCGCCCTGGCTTTGCCAATGACGGAGGTACTTTCCCCGGAATCTCGAATAGTTCTCCGACTCCTCCCCCACCAGAGGCACCGAGTACCAAAGCATGAATCGCATTCCCAGATCGTGGACGGCGTCCACGAAGCCTCTCATGTCGGGAATGCGTTCGGGTCTCCAATCGCCCGTGTATCGGTAGCCCCTCTGACTGTCCAGGGTTTGCCAGCCATCATCCACGATGACGACCTCGTATCCCATGTCCGCTGCTAGAGTCAGCTCCCCCAGCACCTCCTGGATGTCCAGGTTTTGGTGGAAAGAGTACCATGTGGAGTAGACGGGAAGGAGGGCGGCATCCGGGACCGGGGCAGGTTCGTAGCCAGGTTGACCGGCCCACCAATCGGTTACGCCGGCCAAAGCTTGATAGTAGGGAACTCCCCGTGTATCGATGCGGACGGTCGCCTCGTAGGCTGTTGTCGCAGGCATCCGCTCGCTGCAGAAAGTGAGGATGAAGTACAACCTGGCATCCTCCTCCCTCACGAAAGACCGAAGCCCCACTGGATTCAGCGCATCCGAAGCGGCCACGGTGACTCGGTTGACGTCCCCTGGATTGTAGAGTGAGAGGACCGGTGCCCCAGATGTGGATCGGGACTCCAGGGAGTTCCGATAGTAGTTCACCCGATCCAGAACAAGGTTCGTGTTCCAGAACCCAGCCAGGTCCACGGACGGGAGGCTCCACCGGACTTGAAACTCCGGAGGCTCTTGGGGAATCGCAGATTCCACCCTGACTCGAAGCTCATAGAGGTGGGGCGAGACTTCCTCGAGGTGGGTCCTCGCTGTGAACAGACCCAATCCTCCGTCGATGGTGAAGTCTCCCTCAGTCATCTCGTAGGGGGAGGCGACCCCAGGACCAGGCGTCTCCAGGTCGGGACTTGGCCGGGGTCCCGAGCCGGTGCATGCTACGGGAAGGAGGAGAGCAAGGGGAAGGCAGGGGATCACCGGTACGGGACCTCGACGGAGCTTCCGGCGCATGGTGTCGTCTCCTGAGAGGAGGAGGAGCTTGTGGACCTGGGCTTGTTTTTCCAGCCCATCATCTTCGATTCAACCTACGAAAAGAGAGAAGGCCTGGGGATTACCTCAGGCCTCCTTTTCCGCAATCGGGGGCCCGCGGATCAAACGCGGTCCCGAACCAGGCCCCATGGACCGCTCCCCGAACCCCAGAGCTTTCTCTGTCGCCGTTGGCGGTTTGGGGCGATCTTCCAATGATGCTCCCCAAGAGGGTTGCCGTAATCCTGATGAGGCGGAGACGGATTCCGGCGAACCAGCAGAGGATTCAGACCGACTCGATGTGAGGA
>JBDHGR010000171.1:0-8262 GCA_039589815.1 Gemmatimonadota bacterium
GGGCCACGGCGCCGACGAGCTCGACTGTGGCGAGCATGCCGGACTTCACGGCTGCTGGTCGCAGGTCATCGGCCACGGAATCGATCTGGGACCGGACGACGTGAATGGGAACGGGATGGATGGCTTGCACTCCCAGGGTATTCTGTGCGGTAACGGCGGTGAGAGCAGTAGTACCAAACACCCCGAATGCATGGAAGGTTTTGAGATCGGCCTGGATTCCCGCGCCTCCCCCGCTGTCGGAGCCGGCGATGGTCAGGGCGATGGGGAGGGTGTTGGCGGTCATGGCTCTTCTGCGGTTGAGAGGTGAACGGGTGGTCGGTTCCGTGCGGCCCGGCTTAACATGTAGGATAGAAAACGGTGGAGGAGGCGTCATCTTCGTGGCGGGAATACCATTCTGATCGATGGCAACCGAGGGGGGTCCCTCAGCTCATGGCGCTGAGCAAAGAAAAGGCCAGGCTTCTGGAGCGGCTCCGGAGGTCCCGCCTCAGATCCCGGGAAAGGCAGTTCCTCGTTGAGGGCGTCCGGGGAGCTCGGGAGTTCCTCCATGGTGAGCTCCAGCCGGAAATCCGTTTCGCCGTTATCTCACCCCGCCTGGCCGTCACCGAGGCCGGGTATGAGCTCAGGAGCCTACTCCTGGCTTCGGGCGTCCCGCTGGATGAGGTCTCGGATCGGGAAATGGAGGGCCTTTCCCAAACCGACCAACCTCAGGGAGTCCTCCTGGTCGTAAGGGAACCAACCGATCCCCTCGAGGCCATGGGGACCACCTCTGCCTCGGGGCTCCTTCTCCTGGACGGGATCCAGGATCCAGGGAACGTCGGAACCCTGATTCGGGCTGCCAGGACTTTCGGGCTCCGGGGTGTGATGGCGCTGGAGGGGACAGTGGATCCGTTTAATCCCAAGGTGGTTCGGGCGTCCGCCGGCGCCATGGCCCACATCCCCGTGGCCCGGCTTGTGTGGACCCGCGCCAGGGCGTGGCTGGCGGAGAGGGAAATTTCTCTCCTGGTCGCAGATGCTGGTGGAAAGGACATCAGGTCGGTGGGTAATCCCTCTGTGTGGGCCCTGGCAGTGGGCAACGAGGGGGCCGGAGCACGGCCAGAGCTCATGGAAGCCGGGGCCGAAGTCGTGGGCATCCCCATGGCCCCTGGGGTGGACTCATTGAATGCCGGAATTGCCGGAGCCATACTACTGTTCGTCCTCACCCCTTCTACTGGGAACGATACGGAGAGCTGATGGGGTTCCCCCTCGAAGACTCATGGATGATCGCCGGAGCTGCAGGTCTCATCGGACTCTTGCTCGGATCGTTTTTGAACGTCTGTACGCTTCGGTGGCCCACGGACGAATCGGTGATCCGACCTCCTTCTCATTGTCCTGGGTGCGGAATGGAAATCCGGTGGTACGACAACATTCCTGTGCTCAGCTACCTGATCCTCCGGGGGAAATGCCGGTCCTGCGGCGCGTTCATCTCTCCACAATACCCCATCGTGGAGCTCACCACCGGACTGATCTGGGCCGGGTCGTTCACGCAATACGGGGTGACCTTCGAGAGCCTGCGTGGGGCTTTGTTTCTCACTATCCTCCTCGGGATCGCCATCACCGACGCCCGGTTCTACATCATTCCTGACCAGTTCTCCCTAGGTGGCGGGCTTTTGGGCCTTGCCCTGGCGCCCTTGCCCGGCGGGCTCACCACCCCGGAGGCCCTCCTGGGCGCTGGGGTGGGGTTCGGAGTCCTCTGGATGGTGGCGAAAGCCGGAACGAGTCTATTCAAGAAGGAAGCCATGGGAGGAGGGGATCTGAAGATGATGGGGATGGTGGGCGCATTCCTCGGCGTTCCAGGGGTTCTACTGACCCTTTTCCTGGGTGCTCTCCTCGGTTCCGTCGTATTCGGCCCCATTTCCTGGAAAACAGGGAAGCTTGTTCCATTCGGGATCTTTCTGGCGGTCGGAGCCTCCATCACCTACGGATGGGGTGAACGCCTCATCTCCTGGTATTCGGGGACCTTCCTCGGGATGCCCTGAAGGAGATGTGAGATTACCGCGGGAGGGAGACTGATTGAGATCGCTTAGTGGTCGTCCCTGTCGAGATCCTGGGCACGGTAGGAACGAGACACCTCCACGTAGTGGTCGGCGCTCCTCTTGACGAAGTCGGCGGCCGAGCCCTCGAGGGTTTTCCTGACCTTCCCCGGAACTCCGGCCACCAGGCTGCCGGGGGGGATCTGAGTCTTCTCCAGGATCACACTGTTGGCCGCCACCAGCGAACCCTCGCCGATCCTGGCCTCCTGCAGAATTACGGCATTGATGCCGATCACACAGCCATCCTCGATGGTGCAACTCTCGAACTTTGCACCGTGCCCTATCGTGACTCCGGCGCCGATGACCGTGGGTTGCCAATCCCCTACATGAACCACGCAGTTGTCCTGTACGTTGCTTCGAGGGCCTATCCGGATTCCATGAAATGGGTCGTCGCCACGGAGTACGACGCCGAACCAGATCGACGCTTCGGAACCAACCTTCACGTCTCCAATCAGAACCGCGGTGGGGGCCAGGTATGCGTCCGGTGCTACCTCAGGCCTCTTTCCATCGAAAGGGAGGATCAGGGCCACGTCAGGGGCCCTCCTGGGGGCTCGGGGACACGATCTTTCGGACCCTGGCTCGGAGGACCTGGGTCTCCGTGGCGTCCACGACGTCAATCCGGACCCCTTGACGTTCCAGGCTCTCTCCCCGTTCCGGAACGTAGCCCAACTCCTCGATGATGAACCCGTTCAGGGAGCGGTGCTCGAGCTGAGGCAGAGAGACGTTAAAAGCGTAATTGATCTCTCGGAGATCAAGGGCTCCATCCGCGATCACCTCGTTCCTGGAGATTCGGATCAGGGGTTCTTCCGGGAGGTCGGTCTCATCGACGATCTCTCCGACCAACTCCTCGAGGACATCCTCCAGGGTCACCAGACCATCGGTCCCTCCAAACTCGTCCGCGACGATTCCCATATGGATTCGCCGGGCTTGGAAGTCCTTCAGCAGTCGGGTGAGCGGAAGGGACCTGGGAACAAAGAAGGGTTCCCTCGAGAGACTCTTCAGGGTAGTATCACCCCGACCCGAAATCACGTTTTGGTAGACCTCCCTTACATGAAGGACTCCAGTGACGTCGTCTACGGATTCCCCGTAGACCGGCACGCGGGAGTAGGGGACTTCCTCCATCTCCCCGACGATCTCCTGGAGGGTGAGTGAATCCTTCCAGGCGAAAATGGCCACTCGAGGAGTCATAACGTCCCATGCCGTGAGCTCGTCCAGGCGGAAGGCCCGCTCCACCAACTCGTGCTCTTCCATCCCGACCACCCCTTCTCGCTGGCCCAGAGATGTGATCTCCCGAACTTCCCGTTCTTCCTGGGTGGATCCGTCTTCGCCACCGGCCTGAGCCAGGTACCGTTCCAGCCGAAAAAAGGGAGAAAGAAGCGGGGCAAAAAGCCGCTCGATCCGGAGGATCACTGGCGCCACGGCCAGGGCCATGAAGATCGACCTTCTGGCAGCGATGGATCGAGGTAGGAGTTCACCGATCAATAGAACCCCGGCCCCGGAACACGCCAGCCCGATCAGGAGACCAGAAAACCCCCATTCCAACGCACACCATCCCGTAATGAGACCAACGGACAGGAGACTCGAGAAGGAGCCGAGGAAGAGAAGGAGTCCCTGCAAAGACCCGGTTCGCGACCGAAGGTCCGAGAGGGCTTGAGCACCTTTGAACCCCTCTTCACGAAGGGTCCGGATCCGGGAGCCTCCCACCGAAAAGACGGCGGTAGACGACGCGGAGAAGAAAGCTGAGAGGAGAATAAGGGATGCCGAGACCAGAATCACGGCCGTCATGGCCGCCTTCCGGTACTTGGCGGGTGGTCGGCGTTGCTACCGGCTGAGTCTGCGTCCATGGGTGGGGTTTGCTCGCAAGGATTGTCTTGAGACGGAATGAGTGGCTGTCCACCCGGACAACCTGCTGAAACATGAGGCGAAAAATCCCATTCCGTCAAGCATTTAGGACCGAAAAGGACCCCACGGAACGAAGTTGCGAAAAAAATCACAATTGCCTAACTTCCGGCCGCTTTTTTAGTCGGCCTTGAGGATCTGAGGTGATGGCCGGGCAGAAACAGAAGGAACCGATGCGGTCTCAGCTACTGGCGGCCGCTGGCCAGTATACGGGGTACGGGCTCACTTGGGCCCTTTCTGTACTTCTCTTCCTTCTGGGCGGTTATTGGCTCGACGGGAAGGTGGGCACGGCGCCCCTCTTCATGATTCTCGGGGCTTTTTTGGGGGGTGGAGCAGGTTTTTATAGCCTTTATCGCCATCTGGTCGTGGGCCCCCAGGATCAAAACGAAGACGTGGAGAGTTGACCCAGTTCTACCGGTATGGCGGAGTGTCCCTGGTGGCCCTCTTGGTTGTGAACGCCGGTCTTTGGCCTTGGCTCACGCCTTCGGCGAGGACCGGCATTTTGGTGGCTGCTCTGGTGGCCTATCCGATCCAAATGCTGGCCTTCTTTTTGCTGATCAGGTTCTGGGGTGACACGAAGCGGTTCCTGCTTTTTTGGGTCGGTGGGACCGTGGTGCGAATGGCAGTGATTTTGGCGGCGGCACTCGTGTTGACACGAGTGGAAGGGTTACCCCCGGCGCCGACATTATTGGGACTGGCCGGGTTTTTTTTTGGACTCCTCCTGCTGGAGCCTCTCTTCCTGAGGCCCCGGGGGGCTGAGACCACCGAGATCATATGACGACCTTCTTGAGGGTCCTTCAGGAAGTTGGACAACATGGGGCGGAAGAGGCGGAGCAGGGGGCGGAGGTTGCCCAGCAGGCAGTAGAACATGCGGCGGAGGGAGGTGTGCCGGACATCGGGGGGATGCTCATGCATCACCTGGCGGATGCCTCCGAGATCGAGTTGCCCTGGGGGGTTTGGCACCTGCCCCAATGGGAGCCCGTTCACCTGGGTGGGCTGACCATCGATTTCTCCCCCACCAAGCATGTGGTCTTTATGGTCCTTGCGGCCATCATCGTCTGTGCGCTCTTCCTCACCATGGCTCGGGCTGTGAGGGGGAAATATGCCGGTAGGGCGCCTGGGGGGATGGCGAGCGCCCTGGAGGCCATGATCCTTTACTTCCGGGACGAGATCGTTCGGAGGAACATCGGCCACGGTGCCGACGGGTACACTCCGTTCATTCTCACCCTCTTCTTCTTCATCCTCACCATGAACCTCCTGGGTTTAGTGCCATGGGGCGCCTCTCCCACGGGGAACATCATGGTGACCTTTGCCCTGGCCCTCTGCAGCCTGGTCGCCATCGAGGTGAGTGGATTCGTGGCCCTGGGTCCGGCCGGGTACGCCAAGACCATCTTCTATGCCCCCAAGGGTATGGGTCCGGTGGGCACAGCCATCATGCTGGTGATCATGACTCCGGTGGAGCTCGTGGGGAAGATTGCCAAGCCCTTCGCCCTGATGGTTCGGCTCTTCGCCAATATGACGGCGGGTCACACCGTCATTCTCTCTCTCATCGGCCTGATCTTCGTGTTCGGGAATCTGAGCATCGGCCGATGGGGTGTTGCCGCGGGTTCCGTGGGGATGTCCGTGGCCATGATGATGCTGGAGATATTCGTGGCGTTCCTGCAGGCGTACATCTTCGCCATGCTGACGTCCGTGTTCATCGGCCTGATCCGGCACGCTCACTAATGAAGCGGCGAACCCGCTCACCGGGGGATCCGGACCCGGCTTTTTCGAGTTAAAGCAGTTTGCGTAAACCTTAATAGACGAGACGAAATACCATGCTGCACGCTTTCCTCACCGCCGTTCAGGACCTCAGCGGAATCACGGATGCCGAGTTGGCTGTCAAGGCGATCTCACAGTACTGGGGCCTCCTGGGCGCTGGTATCGGCGTCGGCCTCACCGTCATCGGTACGGGCCTCGGAATCGGCAAGATTGGCGAGAACGTGACTCAGGGTATTGCGCGCCAGCCTGAGGCTGCGGCCGCCATCCAGACCGCCGGGATCATCCTGGCCGCCCTCATCGAGGGTGTTGCACTCTTCGGACTGGTGATCGGGCTTCTCTTCAAGCTCATGTAGCAAACCGGAGCTTCGGCCCCGGAGGTGTTCCCGGGTACCTGCCGCCGGGACCCGCTCCCTCGCCGCACAGGTCTGGGTGTGAGGTCCATGGGGAACGGAACCGGGGGAGAATGAACCTCTACGGTGTCCCTGATTTCCGGGAATTGAAACGATGAGACTTAGACTGAGCATGTTGGCCCTTCCGGCTGTCCTCTTCTCTACACCTGTGGCAATCGTTGCCCAGGGGCACGGGGAAGAGGGAGGTGGAGGCCTTTTCGACATCAACGTGGGACTGATCATCTGGACGATCATCATCTTCCTTTCAGTCCTCACCGTTCTCTGGCGCTTTGCTTTCGGACCCATCCTGGCCGCGGTACACGCCCGGGAAGAGGGGATCAACAAGGCTCTTGATGAGGCCCGGACCCGACAGGCCGAGGCTGAGAAGCTTCTCGAGGAACACAAGAAGCAGCTCGCCGATGCCCGTCGCCAGGCCCAAGAGATCGTGGCCGAAGGCCGGGAGGCCGGCGGTCGCCTCCAAAAAGAGATCGAGGGAAAGGCCCGGGACGAGGGCGAGGCGATCCTCATTCGGGCACGGGCGGAGATCGGGCGAGAAAAAGACGCTGCGGTAGATGCCCTTCGGCAGGGGGCGGTGGATCTCGCACTGGCTGCCGCCTCCAAACTGCTCCATGAGAAGCTGGACGGTGAACAGGACCGGAAGCTGGTCATGGACTATGTGGACGGCGTTTCGAACCGGAGCTCTGGAGCTGAGGCGTGACCAACGAGACCATCGCCAGGAACTATGCAGCAACCCTCTTCGATCTGGCCCTGCGCCATGACGGGTTGGAGGCGTTTGCTGGCGGGATGGATATCGTCGTGGGACTGCTGGATCAGAACCCAAGTTTCAGACTCTTCCTTGAAACCCCTCGTATCTCTGATGGGGAGAAGAAGGATCTCCTGAAAAAGGTTTTCGACACGGTTCTGCCCCGACCACTTCTCAACTTCCTCCAGGTGACCGTCGATAAGAGGAGGCAGCGACTCCTTGGTGCCATCGGTGAAGAGTTCCACGCACTCCTGGACGAACATCTGGGCCGGGCCCACGTCACGGTGACCCTGGCCCGGGCCCTTGATTCCACTGGAATGGAGGAGTTGTCCGGAAAGCTGTCGGCCCTCCTTGGGATGAGGGCGATTCCCCACGTGCGGGTGAAACCGGAAATCCTAGGTGGAGTCCATCTCAAGACGGGGGATACCGTATACGACGGTACCCTTCGACGGCGGATCAAGCAGCTACGAAAGCAGTTGGTGTCTTCCGAGCTTCCGGACAGCGTCTACGGCGCCAGCGGATCCTGAAGCCGACGAGACCGAAATCAAACTTTTTGAGGACCGAATAGGATATGGCCAACGAGTCCCAGCTTCGACCCAGTGAAATCAAGGACGTCCTTCTTTCGGAGATCGAGAATTACGAGGAGGAACTTCACGCCGAAGAGGTAGGCGAGGTCCTGGAGGTAAAGGACGGCGTCGCCCGGATCTATGGCCTTACCAAGGCCATGGCCAGCGAGATGCTGGAGATCACTTCCACCAAGACCGGGGACACGGAGACAGCTCTGGCCCTGAACCTTGAAGAGGACAACATCGGGGCGGTGATCCTAGGGGAGTGGACCCATCTCCAGGAGGGAGATCAGGTTCGTCTCACCGGGAAGGTGTTGTCGGTGCCCACCGGTTCCGGGTACCTGAGCCGGGTCGTGGACCCCCTGGGGGCTCCCATCGACGGGCTCGGGCCCATAGAGCCCATCGAGGGGTCACGCCAGATCGACGTGGTAGCGCCTGGGATCGTCCTGCGGCAGCCGGTGAAAGAGCCGCTTCAGACTGGGCTCAAGCCCATCGACTCCATGATTCCCATCGGAAGGGGACAGCGGGAGCTGATCATCGGGGACCGAGGCACCGGGAAGTCTGCCATCGCCATCGACACCATCATCAACCAGAAGGACACCGACGTCATCTGCATCTACTGCTCCATCGGGCAGAGGGCCGGAAAGGTTGCGAGTGTGGTCGAAACCTTGAAGGAACACGGGGCCATGGACTACACCATCGTGGTGGCAGCCAACGCCTCGGATCCGGCGCCCATGCAGTACATCGCGCCTTACGCCGCCTGCGCCATGGCGGAGCACTTCATGTGGGAAGGCAAGCACACGCTGGTGATCTAT
>JBDHGR010000172.1:0-8244 GCA_039589815.1 Gemmatimonadota bacterium
GGAACCCTGAGCCAGATTCGCCCTGAAGCCATCACCTCCGTGAGATCCGTGGTTCCCACGCCCACGGACAGCGCCCCGAAAGCCCCATAGGTGCAGGTGTGGGAATCGGTCCCGATGAGAAGGATGTCAGGCTCCAGCAACCCTTCCTCTGGGAAGAGAACGTGACAGATGCCCTGACTGGTGAACGGAGCGAGGGGTAGGAAGGCGTGGGGCAGGTCCTGGTCCGTCACGAACCGAGCCACACCCTCGGCCATTTCCCGGGACCGCTCATCCTGCCGGATCAGTGGGATCTGCACCGTGTGGTCCACCGTGACCAGGAGCTTCTCCCGGTCCCAGATCTTGAAACCGGCCCCGTACTCGGCTTCGAGCTGTTTGGCCGCCACTGGGAGAACGAGCTCGTGGGTGATGGCTTTATCCACGTCGGCGAACACGGTCATCCCAGGCTCTACGAAGTCCAGACCGGCGGCCCGGGCCAGGATCTTTTGCCCGTGGGTCATGGGCCTCGGGTCGGAGCTATCCTGCGGCGCTTCCTTCCCGCTCTTGTTGAAGGCCGTCAGACCCCCTGCTTCGATGATGGTCCGATGAATAAGGGGGATTCCCTTCCAAAAGTTCTCGGCCAAAGGATCCAGGCTCAGGATGTCACCCGTGGATGTGCCTTCGCCCAGCGCCGTATTCAGACACAGGAGAAGACCGCAGTTCACCGCATTTCGGTAGAAAATCCGTGCAAATGACCGGGCGATGATGACCTTGACGCCCGCGTGGATGAGAGCCACCGGCGCCACTTCCCTGGAGCTTCCACAGCCGAAGTTTTCTCCGGCGACGATGATGGCGTACTCCCCTGGTTGGAAGGGGACGCCCCCGGGGCTTTTGGCCGGGTGGAGGTCCTCCAGCGCGTACTGGCCCAGGCTCTCGACGTCGGTGGTGGCGCAGTACCGAGCTGGGATGATCTCGTCCGTGTTTACGTCGTCTCCGGCGACAAACACTCTCCCACGAATCTCTTCCGACATTGGCTTTCCGGTTTCCGTTCCATTCAGGAGCTGGTTTGTGGGCTTCCTGATCCCGCCTCCTTCTGACGAATCAGAGCCCGCACCCGCTCCGGGTTGATGGGCAGCTCGCTGACCCGAACCCCGATAGCATCGGAGACGGCGTTGGCGATGGCACCGATGACCGGAAGGGTGGATCCCTCTCCACACTCCTTCCCTCCGTAGGGCCCCCGGGGTTCGTAGGAAGGCACCACGGTTGTGTCGATCTCCGGAGCGTCCCGGGCGGTGGCGATGAGATAATCATGGAGACTCGGATTCCTGATCCGGCCCTCCTCGTCGAAAACCACGTCCTCCAGGAGCGCTTCCGAGAGCATCATCACTCCGGCCCCCTCGCATTGGCCCTCCACCGCCATGGGGTTGATGGCTGTCCCCACGTCGTGGGCATCGGTGAGCTTGGTTACCGTGACCTTGCCTGTCTCCATATCCACGTCAACTTCGGCCACGCATACCGAGAAAGAGTATGCCGGAGAGGTGCCGACAGTGGATCCTTTGTGGCTCCCTCCCAGGCTCTCGGGAGGCGAGTACCACCCCTTCCCTACCAGGGGCCCTCGCTCCGAGAAGTACCGTGCCGCCGCATCGGCCCATGGCACGGCCCGGACCGGGTCCGCCTTTACGAACACCTGGCCGGCCCGGGCGTCCAAATCCTCAGCCGGGACGTCGAGCAGTTCGGAGGCCACCTCCAGTACCTGACGCCTCACTTCCTCGCCAGCCATCCGGCAAGCGTTCCCCCCCATGAGGGTCACCCGGGAGGAATAGGTCCCAAGACCCCGCGGGGTGGTTTCGGTGTCCGCAGCGACGATACGCATGGCGGTGTATTCCACCCCCATGGCCTCGGCCGCCACCTGGGTGAGGACGGTGTTGGACCCTTGGCCGATGTCGGCCTCACCGATGAAAAGGGTGGCGGCCCTTCCGTCCTCGGTGACCCGAATCAGGGCGTTGGAGTGGGGAAATTTTGATCGGTAGATTGGATACCCGGCTCCGCTCACGAACCCCCCGCAGCCGATTCCGATTCCCTTCCCCGGGGGAAGCTTGCCCTTTTTCTCCCTCCATCCGCTCCTGTCCCGAACGGCCTCCAGGCACGCCTCCAGCTCGCAGGAACCCACCTCCAGCTCGTTCACCGTCCGGGTGTTGGGCTCCATGGCGTTCTTGAGGCGGACCTCGATGGGATCGAGCCCCAGATCTTCCGCCAGCATGTCCAGGACACCCTCGAACGCAAATCGGGGATGGGGACACCCATGGCCCCGCATCGCCCCACAGGCGGGGAGGTTCGTGTAGACCCGATACCCGTCATAGCGGAAGTGGGGGAGCTTATAGAGGGTCGGCACCATGGCTCCGGCGTAGTATGCTGCCACGATTCCGAATGAAGAGTATGCCCCTCCCTCCAGGACGGCCTCCTCGTGAACCGCAGTGATGGCCCCGTCCTTCTTGGCCCCGATCTTCATCTTGATGAACTGCTTGTGGCGACCCCGGCCATGGTGGATCATCTCTTCCCGGGTATACCGCATCTTCACCGGCATACCGGTTTTCCGTGAGAGGAGGGCCGAGCAGATCTCGAGGGGGTTCACCTCGGCCTTCCCACCGAAGCCGCCCCCGCAGTGGGTCATGATGACTCGGACATCACCCTCCGGAAGGCCGAGAAGTCGGGCGAGTTGGTGTTGCACGTAGTGGACCACCTGCGTTGCGGTCCACATAGTCAGCCTTTGGTCCGATTCCCACCGGGCCACGGAGCAGTGGGGCTCCATGGGCTGTTGATAGACCCGATTCCCCGTGAAGGTGTGTTCCCTCACCACGTCGGCCTGGGAAAAACCCTCCTCCACGTCCCCGAAGTGCCACTCCACCCGGGTGTTGATGTTGTTCTCAAAGCGGGGATGGTCGTGAAGTTGGGGAGCACCCTCATCCATGGCCTCGAAGGGATCGAATACGGCCGGTAGGAGTTCGTACTCCACCTCGATCAGATCCAACGCCCGGCGGCAGATCTCCTCGTCCACCGCAGCCACGGCGGCGATCTCGTCCCCCACATACCTGACCCGGTCCTTGGCCAGGACCTGCTCATCGTAGCGGGCCGGGCTTACTCCATAAAAAGTCTCAGGCACGTCGGCGGCGGTAATGACCGCCTTCACGCCCTCCAATGCCTCGGCCCGGGAGGTGTCGATGGCCAGGATCTTGGCATGGGCGTGGGGGCTGGTGAGGATCTTTCCGTAGAGCATTCCGGGCAGGCGGATATCGTCCGTGAATACTCCTCGACCCGATACGAGCTCCCTGGCATCGATGCGGGGAACGCTCCGCCCGACAACCGTGTGATCGGTCTTCTCGGGAACGGCCGGAGGTTCATCCCAATGGACCACCGCATCCAGAATCTTCTGGTATCCAGTGCACCGGCAGAGATTCCCGGCCATGGCCTCGGCGGCTTCCTCCCGGGTGGGCCGGGGGTTCCGGTCGATAAGAGCCTTGGCGCTCATGATGGCCCCCGGAGTGCAGAAGCCACATTGGATCGCTCCGTGGGCCATGAAGGCCTTCTGCACGGGGTGGTCCACGAGCCCCTCGATGGTCTCGATGGCCCTCCCCTCCACTTCCAGAGCGAGGAGCAGGCAGGCATTCACCGGCTCTCCGTCCAGGAGCACGGTGCAGGTGCCACAATCCCCCGATCCGCACCCCACCTTCGTGCCCGTCAGCCCGAGGTCGTCTCGAAGGACCTGGAGGAGGGTGGCATCAGGTTGAACAGCTACTTCGGCAAGGTCGCCGTTCACGCGGAGGCTCAGGAGCTTTTTCATCGGGCCCGCTCCCGGGCGGATTCCAGTGCCCTGATGGAAAGTCTCTCCACCAGCTCCCTTCGGTGCTCAGCCGAGCCGCGAATATCGGAGAGGGGAGCGGAGGCTTCAGCGGCAGCTGCTCCGACGCCGGCCAGGTCATCATCCCCGAGGCTGCTTCCCACCAAGGCCGTCTCCGCAGCCTGCACGAGGAACGCGGTGGGCGCCACAGCCCCGAGAGCAAGCCTGGCCCCGGTGCACCGACCCTCCTCCATCCGAACATGGGCTGCCGCACCAGCCACGGTGATGGAGTTGGAAGCCCTGAGGCCAAACGCCTCGTAGGCTGCCCCCTCCCCCCGGGTCCGTTCCGATACGATCACCTCGGAGAGGATGTGCCCTGGCCCCAGATGGGTGCTTCGGTGGTCGCCGAAAAACTCTGCCAGCGGCATTCCTCGGGATCCTTCTGGGGTAGCGATGGTGATGTGGGCACCCAGTGCCATCAGGAGGGGTGTGAAGTCCGCGCAGGAAGCGGCGGTGCACAGGTTTCCACCTACGGTGGCCCGGTTCCTCACCTGGGGTGTGCCGAAGACACGAACGGCATCCAGGAGCTCGGGCCGGGCCAGTGCCACTTCCGAAGATGTCTGGAGCTGGGCGGGTGTGACCAGGGCCCCGATTCTCAGCTGGCCGTCTTCGAGGGTGATCTCCCGCAGGTCATCGAGGCCGGAAAGGGAGACCAGATGCCGGGGTGTCATCGCGCCCCGACGCAGGTCGACCACCACATCTGTCCCCCCCGCCAGGGGCAACGCCTCGGGCCCAAGGCTCCGGAGCAGCTCGCACGCTTCGGCGAGAGATCCGGGCCGATGGTATTCCACGGAACGTCCCACGGCGTCCTTCCTGTCCAGGCGGATTCAAGGCACAGCAAGAGCTGGCCCCATGCTTACAAACTCTGGCCCTTCCGGCAAGGGTGCCCCGGATCTTCAGCGCTCCGGTTCCCCTCCCGGAGTCCTCGGGTTCCCATCCAGGAGTCCCCGGGTCCCAGGTCGGCCGTCCTTCGTTGACTTGAAGGTGTACGGCCTCTACTCTCACCGCGGGCGGTCTCTTTTTCACTCTTTGACGCTGCTTATGACCGACTTTTTAAGCTCACCTTGGTCTCAATCCAACTCGTTATGCGTCCCCGACCGCCCCCACCCTCCGCCAACTACCTGTAAGTAGGAGTCGACCCATGGCAACACCCGCACAGAACCGGATCGAGGAAGATGTCTGGATCCCAACCTGCTGTGGACAATGCTACTGCATGTGTGGTATCAAGGTTCGGCGTCAAAACGGTATCGTCACAGAAATCGAAGGAAACCCCGACGCACCGACGGGACGGGGAAGCATCTGCCCCAAAGGCCTGGCATCACCCCATCTGCTCTACGACCCCTACCGGGTTAACTACCCTCTCAAGCGCACGAATCCCGAGAAAGGGCTCGGAGTAGATCCGAAGTTCGAACGGATTTCCTGGGAGGAGGCCCTGGATATCATCGTGGAGAAGTTGCAGGAATGCCGTGACAGAGACCCCCGCGGGGCATTCTTCCAGGCCACCACGACCCAGGCCTCGGAGATCCGGTTCGGCGTCATCGGTTTCATGAAGGGCTTCGGCACGCCCAACTATTGGGTTTCGGGGGGAGGCCTACACTGCGGGAACGGGGCCCACTTCATGAATGGCATCATGCATGTCGCCTGGTCCATCATCCCCGACTTTGCCAACTGCAACTATGCCCTGAACTTCGGATGCTCCAAGGGCCACGGCGCGGGTCACGTAGCTGTCCAGAACGCGACACAAGCCGCCGACGCTCGGGCCCGGGGCTTCAAGAACGTAGTGTTCGATCCGTTCCAGAGCGCTCAGGCCTCCAAAGCCCACGAATGGGTCCCCATCACGGTGGGGACGGACGGGGCCATGGCCTTGGGCCTCGTGAACTCCCTTCTGAACGAGCACGGCATCTATGATGCCGAATACCTGATGTACAAAACCAACGCCCCTTATCTGATCCGCCCGGACGATGGCCGATATGTAAGGGACCACATTACCGGCAAACCGTTGGTCTGGGATCTGGTCGACAACTGCCCGAAGGTGCATGACGACGCTTCGGTGACCCGGGTCGAATACGAAGACGAAGCCCATGAGGTCGCTCTGACCGGCACATTCCAGGTGGCCGGAATGGACTGCCGGCCCTCCTTCGAGCTCCTGAAAGGGCACGTCAAGAAATACACACCGGAGCTCGTCGAGAAGATCACGTCAGTGCCGGCAGCCACCGTGAGCCGGATCGCCAGGGAGTTCGGGGAAGCAGCAGAGATTGGCTCCACGGTGACGATCGAGACCGACAACGGTCCCAGGAAGATCCCCAGCCGCCCGGTGGCAACGCACTATTTCAGGGGATCACAGGGTCATACCAACTCCGGCTGGACCTGCCTGTCCATCGACATGGTCAACCACATGGTGGGTGCAGCCGACACCTGGGGCGGCGCTTTCGGACTGGGCGCCACGGTACAGGACGGATACAAACCCACGGGTAAGCCTTATCAGATTCCGTACGCCTGTCCCGATGGGCTCTTGGTGGCCAAGGCGTGGGTTTACGACCACACGCCGTACCCCATGCGGAAACCGAAGGCACCTACCCGGCTGGACCTGCACGACATGTTCCCCACTTCGATCTACAACGCCTTCACCATCACGAGTCCCAGGTGGTTCGAGATGCTGGAACGGTTCAACATCCCCTATGGCCCCGACGTGATGATCAACTTCGGCTCCAACTCGGTGATGACCATGGGGAACGCCGAGACGGTGACGGAGAATTTCCTGAAGAAGTTCAACTTCATCTTCTCGTTCCAGCTCTACCTCACGGAGTTCGAGGAGGCCGTGGCCGATATCGTCCTGCCGGATGCCTGTTTCCTGGAACGGTATACGCCTGCGGTAAGCTTCCCTTCGACCTTCTCCCACCCTCAGGGGGAGGACGACTGGGGATGGACCATCAGGCAACCGGTGGTGGAGCCGCTTCACGAGCGACGGGACTTCAACCAGGTGATGATCGACATCTCCGAACGTCTCGGCATCCACGGCGACTACTTCAAAGGACTGAACGACTCGATCCCGATCCGTTACGGCGGGGAGATGGCGGAGGAGAACAGGCTGATCGAGGACGGATCAGTGGTGCACAGCTGGGAGGAGGTTTGCGACCGCCTCATCAGAGACCGGTTCGGAGACGAGCATGGCCTGGAGCACCTCAAGAAGACGGGCGTATTTACCTGGCCGAAGAGGAAAGAAGACGTCTACTGGAAGTGGTTCAATCCCGCCCGTGTACCCGTCTACTTCGAGTACTTCATCGACTCGGGTGAACAGATCGACGAACTCTGGAACGAGTACGGAGGGAGGGATTTCTTCGAATTCGACTGGTCCCGCTTCAAGGCTCTGGCGGATTGGTATCCATGTCCCACCCACACCGAGACCAATCCCGAATACGACATGCACACCTTCTATTGGCGGGCGGTGATGCACACCAACTCCCTGACCCAGCAAAACCCGCTCTTGGATGAGTGCTCACAGGAAGATCCTTATGTATACGCCATCCAGATCCACCAAAGGACTGCCAGGGAGAAGGGCCTGGCCGACGGTGACAAGGTTTGGCTCGAGAACCCCCAAGGACATCGGGTAGAAGGCTGGGTGGCATTGACCGAAGGCATCGAACCGCACCATCTGGCCATCGCCGCCGTTGCGGGTCACTGGGGCAACTTCATGCCTATTGCGAAGGGGAAAGGCACCTTCTTCAACGACCTGGTGGAGATGGATCTCGACCATACGGACCCCCTCACTTTCAACCAGGACATCTGTTGCCGTGTGAAGATCTACAAGGCGGACTGATCAAGTGTTTCGCGGTTACGCGTCGAAGGTTCGTCTTCACTGGAGTTGAAAATGGCAAGATACGGGATGGTCATAGATCTCAAGCGGTGTTACGGGTGCTACGCCTGCAGCATGGCATGCAAGGTGAAAAACCACACCCCTCCTGGAGTCTTCTGGGCCCGGGTCCTGAAGGGCGAGGAAGGAACGTTTCCCAACACCATAAGGCAGGCGCTGCCCGTTCTCTGCATGCAGTGCGACGATCCGTCTTGTGTGGAGGTTTGCCCCACCGGCGCCACCTTCATGCAGGAGGACGGGATCGTGGTCGTGGACAAAGACACCTGCATGGGATGCAAATCCTGCCTCATGGCCTGTCCGTATGGGGCGAGATACTCGGTGGAGAGTTGGGAGAGCTACTTTCCCGATGGGCTCCCTTTGTCGGAATACGAGGAGTTCGCCAAGCAGAAGTGGGAGGAGGAATCAGGGTGTGGTGTCGCCACGAAATGTGACTTCTGCAAGGACAGAATCCCCAACGGGAAGGACCCGGCCTGCGTGGAGGCTTGTCCCGCGAATGCCCGGG